>CAYVPD010000026.1:2481-10784 GCA_964453545.1 uncultured Gemmatimonadaceae bacterium | reverse complement strand
TTGTGACTCAACTCGTGCAGAATCGTCTCGACGAGATCGACCGCATCGCGACGCAGCAGCGTGCTCATCAGCGGGTCGGCAAACCAGCCGAGTGTCGAGAATGCCGATGTCGGCCGCAGCAGCGTGTCGAAGCCCTCGTCTTCAAGCGAGGATTGCTCGTCGAGGGCCTCATCGAGATCGAAGAAGCCTCGATACGGCACGCGCCCCACGACGGGGAACCACCAAGTGCGGGGTTCAAGGCGATCGCGGTATGCCGCCGAGAGCACCATGGCCAGCGTGTCGCTCTCGAGCTGGGCAAACGAGGTGTAGCTCTCTCCTACGTCGAGGGCCAGCACATCGCGCGCAAACTCACGCGCCTCGAGGGCAAGCGTCAGCTTGTCGCGTACTTCGGGGGGTGTTTCGGGATCGACAATCACCTCGGTCATGGGCTGGCGCGCGGCCATGATGCGCGCCTGTGCCAACCCGGCCTTGAGCACGTAGATCGGCGAGCAGGCCGTCGTGGCGAGCACCACGCCGGCCGCGAGCAGTCCCCGTGTCGTGCGGGGCAGGTGCCACGGGGGTGGGGTTGAAGCCCCGGGCGTCTGGGAGCGCGACATCACGGCGCCGGCTCGTCGAGCCACGGTCGCTCGGCTTCGGGGTCCGGGGCAGGGCGCAGTTCTGCGAGGTCGGCTTCGCGCACGACCTCGTCGGGCAGGGCATCGGCGGCGAGGCGCAGAGCTGCGGCGAGATGTGGCGCCTCGACCTGCGTCATGAAATAGCGTTTTGCGGTCGCGCCGTGGCGCACCGTGAGTTGAAAGTTCGGCATGTTGGTCGCTACCCCGCCTTCCGTCTGCACGTTCGCGGCGGCAGCTTATCGCCTATGGGTTTCATCGAATCTCTCCATGGCCTCACGTTTTCGACGGTGCAGGCCATCGCACCACGGGTCGCTTCGTGGCTCGGGCCGGCTGACTCGAAGCTGGTGCGTGGGATTCGCGGACAGGGCCAGGCACTGCGGTATCTCGCGGCTTCGCGTGATCGCCTGTCGGGTGACGGGCACCGTATCTGGGTGCATGCCCCATCGGTCGGCGAAGGATTGCAGGCTCGCGCCGTGATCGAGGCGCTGCGGCAGCTGCGCGGTGCCGTTGAGATCATCTTCACCCATTTCTCGCCGTCGGCCGAAGCTCTGGCCGCAAGCATGCCGGCCCAGATCGCGGGGTATCTGCCGTGGGATGCGCCAGGCACCATGCGCGAGGCACTCGAAGTGCTTCGGCCCGACCTTGTCGTTTTCACCAAGACTGAGGTCTGGCCGACGCTGAGCCGTCTGGCAGCCGAACGGGGCGTCGCTACGGCGCTGATCGGCGCGACCTTGCCCGAGACATCGTCGCGCACCGGCCGGTTGGCGCGCGCCCTGCTGCACCCGTCGTACGCTCGATTGCAGCAGATTCATGCCGTGACCGAGACCGACCGCGACCGATTTTTGCAGCTGGGCGCCCGCGGGACTGCACTCGAAGTCATGGGGGACCCGGGCATCGATTCGGCGGCCGCCCGGGCGCTTGCTGCTGACCCTGAGGCCCCTTGGTTGCGGCCGTTTCTGGCCACGCCTGCGCCGACGGTCATCGCCGGATCGACGTGGCCCGCTGACGAGGCCGTACTCGTACCCGCCCTGGGTCGGGTGCGAGAACGAGTACCAGGAATCCGACTCATCATCGCCCCGCACGAACCGACCCCCCAGCACGTGGCCGCTCTGCACTCGACGCTGGAGGCCGACGGCTGGCGCGTCGCCACCCTGACCGACGTCGAGCAGCACGGCCTCACCCACGATGGGCCTGACGCCATTGTGGTCGATCGGGTGGGCGTGCTCGCCCCGCTGTACACGGCCGGTACGGTGGCTCTGGTCGGCGGAGGCTTTCACGATGCCGGCCTGCACTCGGTGCTTGAGCCGGCAGCGGCGCGCCTCCCGGTCGTGTTCGGCCCACGGCACCACAATGCCGTGGCCGCAGCCGATCTGTTGGCGCGGGGTGGGGCTGCCGAGGTGCCTGACGTCACCGCGATGGCCGACGTACTCTCGCGCTGGCTGACCGATGCTGACGCGAGGGCTGAGGCCGCTGACGCCTCGGCGGGCTACATTACAGCGCATCTCGGTGCGGCCGAGCGCTCGGCCCGGCGTCTTCTGGAGCTGCTGGACTGACCTCAACGCGATATCGGCACTCGCTCCGTTCTGTGCATCTCTCTGCGCATCTCTCCACCTCTTCGCTCCCACGATCCAACCATGATCCCTGAAATCGATCCAATCGAACTCAAGGCGCGGCTCGATGCCGACCAGATCCCCGTGCTGGTCGATGTGCGCGAGGCGTTCGAGCGTGCCATCGCAGATCTGCCCGCTGCCGGTCAGTGCCACATGCCCATGAACGAGGTCGGTCAGCGGTTTGCCGAGCTTGATCCTGCCGACGAGATCGTCGTCTACTGCCGGTCGGGTGCCCGGTCGGCGTCGGTCGTCGGGTTCCTGCTGCAGCAGGGGTACGAGCGGGTGTTCAATCTGCGTGGCGGTGTCTTGGGATGGCAGGAAGAGGTCGATCCCTCGCTGACCCGCTATTGAGGCCCACGGTGCCAGACGTGATGGCAAGTCGACGAAACCCCTCGGGTACCCGCTCGACGATGGCGCCTTTGACCTCGTGGGTGCCGTTGTTGGCCCTGTTCTGTGTTGCCGGGCTGCTGTCTGCCTGCGCTGAGGCGCCGGCGGGAGGAGCGCAGCCAGACGCCGCGGTGAGCATGCCCCCGGCCGATGCGCTGTCGGTCGATGCGGCCGCGGTCGCCACCGAGGTGCCGACGGGGAGCACTCTCGGCGAGGCTGCGACCGCATCAGGTCGGCTGCACTTCGAGCGCCCCGACAGTGTGCGCGGCCTCTATCTCAACGCGTGGAGCGCCGGTTCTGAGCGCCGTCTGACCCAGCTGCTCGCGCTCGCTGACTCGACCGAGATCAACACATTCGTCATCGACATCAAAGATGCGACCGGCTTCGTCAGCCACGAATCGGCCGTCGCGACTGCCGTCGAAATTGGTGCCAATGAACAGCGCCGCATCCGAAATCTGCGGGGCCTGCTCGAGCGACTGCACGCGCACGGGGTGTACCCGATCGCTCGCATCGTTGTTGTCAAAGACCCGCTGCTCATCGCGGCGCGACCCGATCAGGCGGTGCAAGACACCGCCGGGGGCGTCTGGATCGATTCCAAAGATTTCGTCTGGCTCAACCTCTGGGACCGCAGAAACCTCGACTATCACCTCGAGCTGGCCCACGAAGTCGCCGCGTTGGGTTTTCCTGAAATTCAGTGGGACTACATTCGCTTTCCCGACGCACCCCAGTCCGACATGGCGCGTGCCGTCTTTCCCGGTGAGACGGGTCCCCGCCCTGATGCGGTGCGGGCCTTTCTCGAGGCGGCGCGCACCGATCTTCAGGCCATTGGCGTACGCTCCACTGCCGACGTCTTCGGGGTGACGACGACGTTCCGTCGCGATGTGGGCATCGGTCAGGTCTGGGAGTCATTCATCGACGTGGTCGATGCAGCGCTTCCCATGGTGTATCCGAGTCACTACTGGACCGGCAGTTTCGGGTTTGAGCATCCGAATGCCCGCCCCTATGAAATCGTGCGCGAGGCCATGGCCGACGCCCTCCAACGCAGCGCGGCCGTGCCGAACGCGGGCGAGGTCATTCCGTGGCTGCAAGACTTTTCGCTGGGGCAGCCCCGCTACGGGGCGCCCGAGGTGCGAGCCCAGATTGAGGCCGTGCACGACGCCGGCATTCCTCACTGGATCTTGTGGAACCCCGGCAGCCGCTACACAGCTGAAGCGCTGCGTCCTGAAGGAGGATGGCAGACCGAACCCCTCATCTCATATGCCGGCGAGCACATCACGGCAGCCAGCCGCTTTGCCCTCTTCGAACGCATCGAACGGGAACGTTTCGTTGCCGACTCGATTGCTCAGGCACGATCCAATGCAGCGCGGTTCGACTCAGCCCAAGCCACCCCAGCCGACTCGGTACGGGCTGGCGGTTGCTGATCAGCTGCGCTGATCGAGCTCGCGCAGCAGCTGGGCCAGATCGATGCCGCTGGCGAGCAGGGCCACGAGCGTGTGATACAGCAGGTCGGCCGCCTCTTCGGTCGCACGGGATCCGTCGTTTTGTACCAGGGCCTGGATCAGCTCCGCGGTCTCTTCGCCCAGCTTCTTGATGCGCAAATTTGGGTCGTCGAGCAGTCGCACGGTGTAGCTGCCCTCGGGCCGCTCGCTGGCACGTGCCTGCAGTGTCGCCCACAGCTGTGCCAGCGTAGGTGACGTCGCCGCGCCAAAGCAGGTGGGCTCGAGCGTATGGCAGGCCGGCCCGGCGGGGTGCACCCGCGCGAGCACGGTGTCGCCGTCACAGTCGCTGTGCAACGAGACCAAGTGGAGCACGTTGCCGCTGGTCTCACCCTTGAGCCAGAGCTGGCCTCGAGAACGCGACCAGAAGTGCACCTGCCTTGTGGCGAGCGTTTGTTCGAGCGCCTCACGGTTGGCCCATGCGAGCATGAGCACCCGCCCGTCACGGGCGTCGTGGGCCACGACGGGCAGCAGGCCGTCGCCATCAAAGCGCAACGTATCGAGCTGTGCGGGCGACTCGATGCGACGATCGGTCAACGTCGTCGCAACGGTCTGAGTTGACGCGGAATCTGCACTCATCGCACCGGCACTCCCCAGCCCGTCAGGGCCTGCTTGAGTTCCCCGACCGTCGTAAGCCCTTCATGCAAAATGCCCGCGACCAGCCCGGCCGAGGCATGACCTTCGACAAAGGCGTCGCGCAGGTGCGCGGCCTCTCCGGCGCCGCCCGATGCGACAACCGGCACATCGACACGCTCCGAGACCGCACGGGTGAGTTCGAGGTCATAGCCGGTCCGCACGCCATCACGGTCGATCGATGTCAGAAGAATCTCGCCGGCACCCAACTCGGCGCAGCGAGCGGCCCACTCCACCGCATCGAGTTCGGTGCGTGTGCGTCCGCCATGCGTGTACTGACGCCAGCTGCCGTCGGCCTGACGAGCGGCGTCGATGCTGGCCACGATGCATTGGCTGCCGTAGCGACGCGCTCCCTCGGTCAACAGCGACGGCTCACGTACCGCCGCCGAATTCACGCTGATCTTGTCAGCGCCGGCGCGCAGCAGCGGTCCGATGTCGTCGACGCTGCGCACGCCCCCACCGACTGTCAGCGGCACGAAGAGCACCTCGGCGGTGCGCTGCACGATATCGAGCAGCGTGCCACGGCCCTCATGCGACGCCGAGATGTCCAAGTACACGACCTCGTCGGCCCCCTCAGCTTCGTAACGGGCTGCAAGCTCGACCGGGTCTCCCATGTCACGCAGCCCTTCGAAGTTGGTGCCTTTTACGACGCGCCCGTCTTTGACATCAAGACACACCACAACCCGCGGCTTCAGCATCGATCAGGCATCCCACTCGAGCTTGACCGAGCCCTTGGTCGAAAAGACACGCCCGTCGTCACCCGACGTCGCCAGGGCCTGACGCAGGGCCAGCCCGGTCGCTTTGACCGCGGCCTCGACGATGTGGTGCGGGTCGCTGCCACGGTCCACGACCACATGGAGTGTCGCACCGAGGTTGAAGGCGAGCGACTGCAAGAAGTGCGTCCACAGCTTCCAGGGCAGCGTGCCGTCGTACCACGGGCGACCGCCGACATCGATGGCGGCCCGCACGAGGGCATCATCCATCGGCACCGTGGCCCAGCCGTAGCGCGCAGCACTAGCCGGCACCTCGCGGGTGAGCGCGAGTCCGAGCGCAATCGCGACGTCTTCAATGAGGTGATGCCGCATGTCACCTGTGGCCTCGAGCGTCAGGCCGAGCCCGGCATAGCGGGCCAACGTCTCGAGCATGTGGGTCAGAAAAGGATCGTCGGTCGTGACCTCGATCGGGCCTCCCGAGCGGGAGACGTCAATGCTGATGCGGGTCTCGCGGGTCTCACGGCGCAGCTTGGTCATGAACGCACTCCAGAAAGGGCGCCCCAGCGGGCGGCGACAGCTTCGGCATCGAGGGTGCCAGTATAGAGGGCCATGCCCAGCACGGCGCCGGCAGCTCCGATGTCAGTGAGAATGGTCAGATCTTCAAGGGTCGTCACGCCACCCGAGACAAAGACGGGGTGCGGAGATGCGGCGACGACCCCGGCGATCGCGGTCGGGTCGATACCGGCCATTTGGCCTTCGCGCCCGACATCGGTGCAGAGCACACCTGCCAGCGGCAGGTCGCCCAGGCCCGAGACAAAGGCAGTGACCTCGAGTTCTGAGCCCTCGGTCCAGCCCCGTCGCAGCACCATGCCGTCACGTACATCGGCAGCCACAACGACTCGGTTGGGGTGCTGGTCAGCCAGTTCAGCGAGCCATGCCGCATCTTCGACGGCGCGGGTCCCGACGATGATGCGCTCGGCACCGGCCTTCAAGCACTCCTCAGCACTCGCCTCGTCTCTGATACCGCCGCCCACCTGCACCTCAGCCGTCGTGGCCGAAGCGAGCTCGCGCACGAGCGCCCGGTTGTCGCCCGAGCCCAGGGCAGCATCGAGGTCGACGACGTGCAACGCCTCGAAGCCCATCTCAACCCAGCGTCGGGTCACGGCGATGGGATCCGGCAACGAAATGCGCTCGTCTTCGGGTCGACCGCCGACGAGCTGTACGCAACGCCCTCCCTTCAGGTCGACAGCAGGGATGGCAATCATGCGGGGTCCTCCGGTGATGATTCAGAAGTAGTGCGATTGGGTGCGGCCGCGGCTCGCAAGAAATTGGCAATCAGCTGCCGTCCGCGAGTGGAGCTTTTCTCGGGGTGAAATTGCACGCCCCAGGTCCGGGCACGGCGCACGGCCGCGACAAAGCGGTGCTGCTCGTGGGTCGACCACGCGATGGCGTGCTGCTCATCATCAGGTTCGCACACGAACGAGTTGGCATAGTAGGCAGCGAGCTCCGGCAGCTCGGCGAACAATTCGTCACCGGAGCACTCTACGTCATTCCACCCCATCTGGGGCACAACGTGTGAACGCAGTCGCACCACCCGGCCTGGAATGACGCCGATGCCTTGGCCCGGCCCCTCGTCGCTGGCATCGAAGAGCAGCTGCATGCCCAGACAGATGCCCAGACAGGGCAGTCCGTTGAGGAGGGCTTCGCGAATCGGTGTCGGGTCGTCGGGCAGGGCTTCGACCGCAGCCGAAAAAGCACCTACGCCCGGGAGCACGAGAGCGTCACCCGAGATGGCCTGCTGCCAGTCACGGGTCACCGACACCTCGGCCCCTGCACCCTCAATCGCCTTGGCGAGAGAGTGCAGATTGCCGACTCCATAATCGAACAGCACGACGTTCACAGCTGATCCCAAGCCTCGAGAAAGCGCTCCATCAGGTTCCACGGGCCTACAGTGACCCGCAGCCCGTCGCCAAGTTCACCACAATCTGCAAATGGCCGCACCGAAACGCCGTGCACCCGCAGCGCATCAGAGCGCGCCTTGGCCTCGCCTGAGGGAACCGGCACGAAGATGAAGTTGGCCCTCGAGGGCACGGTCGCGATGCCGCGCCGGGCCAACTCGTCTTGCAGTCGGCCCCGATTCGTCAGGGTCTGGGCCACGATGTCGTCGAGCCAGCCGCTCTCGTCGGCCATCGCAGCGGCTGCCATGAGTTCGGCGAGCCCACCGACCATGTACGGCCCCCGGCTCTTGTCGATCTCGCCCACCAGCTGCTCGTTGCCAAAGGCGAGACCCACGCGCATGCCGGCGAGGCCGTGCGCCTTGGAGAGCGTGCGTGTCACCAGCCCACGCCGATGGTCGACGACACGGCTGATCAGGGTCTCGCCCGCGTATTCAGCATAGGCCTCATCAAAGACCAGCACCGGGCCGTCGTCGCCCGCGGCATCAAAGAGCGCGTCGATCCAGCTGCGCTCAGGCTGCAACCCAGACGGGTTGTTGGGCGAGCAGACATAAATCAACACGGGGTTGCCGGCCGTCAGCGTCGTCGGGTCGGCCAACGCCTCGCTCCACGGAATCTCGACACCGACCCGCCCGTTCATGGCACAAAATGGAGCGATCATCGAAAAGGTCGGTCCCGAATACCGCACGGTGCCGCCCTGCTCGGCAATGGCACGCCACAGATTGTTCAGCACGCTGTCGCTGCCGGCCCCCGTTGTAACCTGATCAGGAGAGACGCCGAAGCGGCGGGCCGCCACTTCGCGCAGGGTGTCGGCATAGGGTGAGGGATAGCGGCTCAGGACGGCAGGATCAGCCTGCCGCAACACCTCGACGGCCGCCGGGTGCATGCCCCAAAG
>CAYVPD010000026.1:0-2471 GCA_964453545.1 uncultured Gemmatimonadaceae bacterium | reverse complement strand
GGTCGACCGGCACGGGGGTGCGATCGGGTATGTAACGCGTCAGCGTCGCGTAGTCGGGACGCGGATAGGGGCCGGTGGGGGCTGGGTTGGGCGACATGGGGTGGGGTCGACAGGACAGGGTTTGGGGCATCAATCAGCCACGCCCGCGCAGGCGGGCCGCAGCGGCATGGGCGGGAAGTCCCTCAGCATCGGCGAGCGTGCCGACAGGTTCGGCAAGCGACGCCGCGCCCTCGGGCGTCAGTTCCTGCCACGTGTACGAACGCAGAAAGTTGAGCGTGCTGAGTCCAGAGAAGCTGCGCGCCGTGCCGGCGGTCGGCAGCACGTGATTGGCACCCGTCATATAGTCGCCAAACGCGACCGATGAGGGCGCGCCGATGAATACCGTGCCCGCAGTGGTCAGGCGGGCCAGATCGGTGTGGGCGTCACGCGTGCAGAGTTGCAGATGCTCGGCGGCATAGCGCTCGGTGAAGTCGATCAATTCGTCGTGGTCTGCGGCCAGCAGCAGTGCTCCCATCGTACTCAAGGCCGTCTCAACGACCTCGCGACGCGGTGTTTCGGGCACGGCCTGTTGGAGTGCGTCGCGCACTTGTGCGAGCAGGGCTGGCGAGGTGGTCGCAAAGGCCACGGCGGCATCAGGGTCATGCTCGGCCTGACAGATCAGCTCTGCGGCGAGCCAGGCCGGGTCGGCGCAGCCTTCGTCGGCGACGACCAGCACTTCTGACGGCCCGGCAGGCGAGTCGATGATTACCTCGCCCGCGACCTGTCGCTTGGCCTCAAGCACCCAGCGGTTTCCAGGGCCGACAATCGCCGCACACGGCGGTACCGACTCGGTTCCGAAGGCCATCGCCCCAATGGCTCCCGCGCCTCCAACTGCGAACAGGCGCGTGGCACCCCCGATGGCCGCAGCGGCCATCACCACATCTGAAGGCTCGCCCGATTCGCCCGGGGGCGAGCACACGACGATTTCGCGAACTCCGGCGGCGCGTGCGGGCACCACGCCCATCAACACCGAAGAGGGGTAGGCGGCACGGCCTCCGGGTGCATAGACGCCGACGGCGCCAAGAGGCACGAACCTGCGCCCAAGCAGCACTCCGGGCTCGACCCCAAGACGCACTTCGGCAGGAATCTGGGCGCGGTGAAACGCTTCGATGTTGCGCGCCGCGCGCTCAAGGGCCGAGCGCACATCAGGGTCGAGTGAAGCCACGGCCTGGGTCCAGCGCGCCTTCGGAATCTCGATGGCGTCAAGCTGCACCCGATCGAACTTCGCCGTCATCTCGCGCAGCGCGTCATCGCCGCGCGCACGCACGTCGTCGAGCAGGGCACGAGTCGCCTGCTGCACGGCGGCCTCATCTGAAGGGCGGCGCTCGAAGAGCAACGTCTTCTGATCAGCCGTCAGATCGGCGATGCGCCCCTCTATGGCAATGCGCATCACGGCATGAGCCTCTCGATACGGGTCACGAGAATGCCTTCGGCGCCGAGTTCCTTGAGGCGAGCAATCGTCTGGTAGACTTGGTTGGCCTCGACCACGGCATGCGCAGCGACCCACGCGCCGTCGTCGTGCACCTCGACGATGGTGGGTCCATTGATGCCGG
Source organism: uncultured Gemmatimonadaceae bacterium (assembly GCA_964453545.1). Taxonomy (GTDB): domain Bacteria; phylum Gemmatimonadota; class Gemmatimonadetes; order Longimicrobiales; family Gaopeijiaceae; genus Gaopeijia. Next base: position 879 of record CAYVPD010000026.1, on the reverse strand, counting down.
GCAGCACCTGCTTGACCTCATCGAGTCGCGCGCGCGGCACGTTGGCCATGAGGTATCGGCGTGCCGCAGCACGGAGCACCGATTCGAGGGCCGCGGTGACCTCGGCAAACGAGCGGGCATGCTCAGCAGACTCAAACGCGGTGCGGTTGGCGATCACGCGGGCGGTCGACTCGATCACGGTCCCGATTTCACGCAGACGGTTCACATGCAGGGTCGACCCGGTCGAAACGAGGTCGACGATGCCCTCGGCCACCCCGAGGTGCGGGGCGATCTCGGCGGCGCCCGACACCGGTGCGAGCGTGACATCGATGCCAAGTTCGGCGAAGTAGCGTCGGGCCAGATTCGGAAACGAGGTTGCGATCCGGGCGCCCGCACCGATCTGCTCGGGCCGTTCGATGCCGCTGTCTTCGGGTACGGCCACGGCCAGCCGGCAGCGTCCAAACCCGAGATCGAGCACCTCGACCACGTCGCGCCCGCTCTCGGCAATCAGATCAGCTCCCGTCACTCCAAGGTCGGCAGCGCCGTCGGCGACGAACTCCGGAATGTCAGAGGCGCGCACAAAGATGGCCTGAAAGTCCGGCCCCATCTGTGCCATGAGCGCACGCTGGGAGCTGAACTCGGCCTTGAGGCCGGCGGTCTCGAAGAGTTCGAGGGCCTGCTCATGCAGGCGACCCTTGTTGGGAAGAGCAATTCTCAGCACGACAATGTCCTGTAGCAGCTTGTTGAAAGAGGTGCGGGTCCCGGGCCACGAAAAAAAACCGCGGCCCTTCCGAGAGTCGGAGGGCCGCGGCGCGAAGTCGAGGACGGCGAAAAACCTACACGCACACCCTGATCGCCACGGAGCCCTCTTGGGCGCCATGATGATGGTGATGTGCGTGC
>CAYVPD010000025.1:0-10793 GCA_964453545.1 uncultured Gemmatimonadaceae bacterium | reverse complement strand
CCGACGTCGCCGCCGCAGACCACGTCCATGGCGGCCCCGGTTTTCTGGCCCGGCTCTTCGTGCTTTCGGCCGAGAGCGCGCCGGCGTTGCTCGCCGCCTATCTGTTTGCGGGCGTGCTGCACGCGTTTCTGCCTGCCACCTCGATCCGCTGGATGTCGCGAGGCGGGCCGCTCTCTGCCGCTGGCCGGGGGATGGTGGTCGGACTCCCGCTGCCCATCTGCTCCTGCGGAGTCGTGCCGCTTTATCGCACCCTGGTCCAGCGTGGCGCGCCTCCGGCTGCGGCCATGGCGTTTCTCGTCGCCACACCCGAGCTCGGGCTCGACGCCATCTTTCTCTCGATTCCGCTGCTCGGCCCCCAGATGGCCGGCTTGCGCCTCGTGGCTGCAGCCGCGGCGGCCCTGCTCGTCGGCTGGTGGGTTGGAGGCCGGTTGCGCGCTCAACCCGCGCTACCTGTGCTCGATGAAGGCACAGGGACGAGCGCCACGCTCGCAGAACGTACCCGGCTCGCGCTTCGCACCGGACTCGGCGAGGTCGTTGACCACACGGCTCCGTGGATCGTGGTCGGGCTTGGCATCGCCGCATTGGCCGCACCGCTCTTGGAGTCAGGATGGCTCGGCGCCCTGCCGCCCTTCACTGATGTGCTGATCTTCTCGCTGCTCGGGTTTCCGATCTACGTCTGCGCGTCGTCAGCCACCCCGCTGGTGGCCACACTGATTGCCACCGGCCTGTCGCCAGGAGCGGCCATCGCCTTCCTGATCACGGGCCCGGCCACCAATGCGACGACCCTCGGAGTGGTCGGCGGCGTACACGGCCGGCGCGTGGCACTCGGTTTTGCGGCCGTACTCGTCGGCTTCGCCGTCAGTGCCGGGCTTCTGATCAACGCCACCATTGGTGTGCTCCCCGTGCCCTCGCTCGCCGAGTTGGTCGATGACGTACCCGGGCCGATTCAGCAGATCTCGCTTGCGCTTCTGGGGCTGCTCGTGGTTTCATCGATCTGGCGCCGTGGAATCCGCAGCTTCGTGGGTGAGCTGAAAGAAGGGCTCGGAGCCGGGTCGCACGGTCACGGGCACAGCCACGGGCACGGTCACTACCACAGTCACGACCACGATCACAGTCACGACCACACGCACAGCCATCATCATCACGAGCACTGAGATGTCGACACTCTTCATGAAGATCGTGCGGGGCGAGATCCCTGCCGACATCGTCTTTCAAGACGAGCTGGTTACGGCCTTTCGCGACATCGCGCCGCAAGCCCCGACGCACCTACTGATCGTCCCCAATCGAGTGATCGAGACGGCCGATGACGTGACGGCTGACGACGAGGCTGTGCTCGGTCGCATGATGCGGGTCGCGGCCGACCTCGCGCGGGCCGAGGGGATCGCGCGCGACGGCTACCGCCTGATCGTCAACTGTCGCGAGCACGGCGGGCAGGAGGTCCCCCACCTGCATCTGCACCTGATCGGCGGGCGCCCGCTCGGGGCGATGCTCCCCGCAGCGTCCGGACGAGTGGACTGAGTCTGCGATGATCGCCGTCACCTTTGCAGGTGTCCGTCAGGTCGAGATTGCCGAGGTCGACGATCCCATCATCACGACGTCTGACGATGCCATCGTCGAGGTCGATGTGGCGGGTTTGTGCGGGTCGGACCTGCATCCGTGGTTCGGCCGCGAGGTCGGGCTCGACCGGGGTACGGTGCTCGGCCATGAATTCGTCGGATGCGTCGTCGAGGTCGGGACCGCGGTGACGGGGCTCAAGGTCGGGGATCGCGTCGTGGCCCCGTTTTCGACCTCGTGCGGCGACTGCTTCTTTTGCCGCTCTGGCCTGACCGCCCGCTGTGTTCGGGGCCAACTCTTTGGCTGGGTCGAGCAAGGCGAAGGGTTGCACGGGGCCCAAGCCCAGCGGGTGCGCGTGCCGCTGGCGTCATCGACACTCGTAGCGGTCCCGGAGGCCATCGATGACGATGCCGTGGCGCTGCTCGCCGGAGACATCTTGTCGACCGCCCTCTTCGGCGCCAAGCTCGCACGCGTCGCCCCCGGAGACACCGTGGTGATCGTGGGCTGCGGCCCGGTCGGGCTGCTCGCCGTGCGTGCCGCCCTCGCGCGCGAGGCCGCCCAAGTGATCGCCGTCGACCCCGTGCCCTCGCGCCGCGCCGCGGCGGAGCGCTGGGGCGCGCTCCCGCTCGACCCCTCCGCCTCGGCCGAGGCCATGGACCGCGTGCGTGAACTCACCGAGGGGCGCGGAGCTGATGCGGCCATCGAGGCTGTGGGCTCGCCTGAGGCCACGCGAATCGCGGCCGATCTGCTTCGCCCCGGCGGCCGGCTCGCCGCGGTTGGGGTCCATACCGAGCCGAGCCTCGCCCTCACGCCGGGCGAGCTGTACGACCGGAACCTCAGCTATGCGGCCGGCCGCTGCCCTGCTCGTCACTTCATGCCGGGCGCCCTCGAACTCGCGCAGCACAATCAGTCACTTCTGGCCGAGCTCATCACGCACCGGCTGCCCCTCACTGCAGCGCCCGATGCCTACCGCCGCTTCGCCGAGCGCGAGCCCGGCATGCACAAGGTCGTCTTCCAGCCGGGCAAAGACGCGTAAGGCATCCCCAAACCGGGCCGGCCTCAGTTGACCTTACGTCCGACGGCTGTCGACAAGGTCGAGTGCCTCGAGATCGGCCGCGACTTCGCGGTGCACGTAGAGCTGAAGACCGACCGGAATCAGGCCCGCCCGATGCAGGCGCTCCCGGTACCAGACGGCGGGCCGCGCCTGAAAGTCCATGCGGTCGCCCTCGGCCTGGTCATCGGCCGTAGAGATCTCGATATACGCCACCCCGCCGACGAGGTCGACGAAGGTATCGAGGCCGGCATCAATCTCGGCCTCGCTCAGGTAATGCAACACGTCGGCGCAAACGACGAGGTCAAACGGGTCGTCAAAGGCCAGCTCGTCAAGCGTGGCAAAGGTGCCGTGGCACAGATTACGGGTCGCCCCGAAGCGCTCCACGGCGTATTCGCTGGGCTCGACACCGAGATAGCTGGCCGTCGGGCGCAACTGCTGCAGCACCGGCTGCCACCGCCCCTCACCCGCGCCCACGTCGAGCACTCCTGTGAGTTCACGCGCCAACACCGACTCGGCGGCTGCAACGGCCAAGGCCACGTCGCGCCGCAGCTCGACCTCACCGCGCGGTGCATCAGGGCCTCGGTACCAGCGGTCGAAATAGGCCGCGTCGTAGGGTTTCTGGCTCATCGTCTCAACAGATGAAGTGGCGGGACTCGGCTGCGCGTCGCACTCAGAGATCCAGTGTATGCTGTACCCCAAGAAATGTGCGGCGATGATGCGGGGTCGGCCCACGCTCCGCCAGAGCCTGCATGTGCGCGGGCGTGCCATAGCCCGCATTGGAGTGCCAGCCGTAGGCCGGATAGCGCTGCGCCAGTCGTTGCATCAGATCGTCGCGCACGACCTTGGCCACGATCGATGCGCAGCCGATGGAGTGCACGAGCCCGTCTCCGCCGACGATCGCGTCGTGCTCCCATCCGAGCCCGCGCACCGGACGCCCGTCAACCGCAATGTGTTGCGGGCGCTCAGGTAGTGCCGCCAGAGCCCTGCGCATGGCAAGCGTCGTGGCCTCGAGAATGTTCAGGCGCTCGATTTCACGCACCGATGCCGCGCCGAGCCCGATGGCCGCCCCACTGGCGCGGATGCGTTCGACCAACCGCCTGCGCACCTCGGCCGTCAGCCGCTTCGAGTCGTCAGCGCCCTCGACACAGACATCGACCGGCAGCACCAACGCGCACGCGACCACCGGTCCGGCCAGAGGACCGCGGCCGACCTCGTCGACCCCGGCAACCCTGAAAACACCGCGGCCCCAGAATCGCTGCTCGTATTCGAGCGGATTCCGGGGCCGAGATGACTTGCGAGCTGTCATGCGTCACACGAACGGTGCGACTCAGTTCGTGCGCTTCTCCCGAATACGGGCCGACTTGCCGCGCAGCTCACGGAGGTAGTACAGCTTCGCGCGACGCACGCGTCCACGACGCACCACCTCGATCTGCTCTACCGTCGGCACGTGGAGCGGGAACACACGCTCAACACCAATGCCGCTGGAGATCTTGCGAACCATGAAGGTCTCGCCGAGGCCGCCGCCGCGCCGCGCGATGCACACGCCCTCAAAGGCCTGCAGGCGCGACTTGTCGCCTTCACGCACGCGATACTGCACGCGGATCGTGTCGCCCGGAGCGAACTCCGGGTGGTCAGTGCGCAGCTGTTCCTTTTCGAGTTCCTGAAGCAGATCGGCCATGGTTCTTCTCCTGAGAGGCCGCGGTTCGGCCAAAATTACGGACAGACGCACAAGATAATTGATTCATCTGCCGCAGAGAAGTGGCAGAGCGCTGCGGGATGTGCGGGCTGCTTTGGCCTGAGGGGCCGCTGCGACCGAAGCCCCGGCGAGCGAACCTTGCGAAGCGACGCGAGCGAGCCGTGGGCTACAGTTGTGGCGGCCTACCTGACCTGCCCGAGACTACCGATCAGTGTCGAGCAGATCTGGGCGCCGCTCGCGGGTGAGTCGCTCCGCCTCGGCCTCTCTCCACTTCGCAATCCGCGCATGGTCCCCACTGCGCAGCACCTCGGGCACTTCGAAACCTCGATATTCTGCAGGCCGAGTGTACGACGGCGCGCTCAGGCGCCCGGCATCATAAAACGAATCGGTGGCGGCGGCCTCATGATCTCCCAGCGCACCCGGAAGCAGTCGTACGACGGCGTCGGTGATGGCCAACGCGCCAATCTCTCCGCCCGACAGCACAAAGTCGCCGAGCGAGAACTCGTCCGTGGCGAGATGGTCGCCCACACGCTGGTCGACGTCTTTGTAGTGGCCGCACAGCAGCGTCATCTCGGGCTCGAGACTCAGGCGCACCGCATCGTCGTGTGTGAAACGCCGGCCACGCGCCGACAGCAAAATGATGGGGCCAGCGGGTGCGAGATCGTCGATCGCCTCGAAGAAGGGCTCGGGCTTCAGCACCATACCGGCGCCTCCGCCATAGGGCACATCATCGACGGTGCGATGCCGGTCGTGGGTGTAGTCACGCAGGTCGACCACTCGATAACTCACCAGACCCGCCTCGGCGGCCCGGCCGGGAATCGAGAGGCTGAGGGGAGCTTCGAAGAACGGCGGAAACAGCGTGACGATGTTGACCTTCATCACAGGTCGAGCAGCCCTTCGGGCGGGTCGATCACCATGCGACCGTCGTCACGGTGGACCTCGGTCACTACATGGTCGACGAACGGAATGAGACGGGTGCCCGTCGCCGTTCGGACCTCCAGCAGATCGGAGGGTCGAAGTTCGTAGACCTCACGCACCGTTCCTACGAGCGTGCCGTCCGGCAGCTCCACCCGCATGCCGATCAGCTGGTGATAAAACACCTCATCATCGGCCAGCGGTGCGATGTCGGCCATCGACCGCAGCAGATAGCGGTCCCGCAGGGTCTCGGCCTGCGTGCGGTCGCCTGCTCCTTCGAAGCGTACGAGAAAACCGCGGCGGTAGGGGCGAACCGTTTCGATGACCATCGGCTCGATCGTCTCGTCAGGGTGCGCCTGCGACGCATCGGCCACATGCAGAACCACCCCGGGGGCATAGATGCCCTCGGGGTGATCTGTAAGTGACCAGACGAAGACCTCTCCCTTGATGCCGTGGGGCTTGTTGATGTGCCCCACAACCAACCAGGGTGGGTCCTGCGTTCCAGCCATGCGCTTGCGAAGAAGGGCCGAGCGTTACTCGGACTTCTCTTCTTCTTCAGCCTCAGCCGCAGGAGCCTCTTCAGCCTCAGCTTCAGCAGCAGGCTCTTCGGCAGCCGCCTCTTCTTCAGCGGCGGGCTCTTCAGCAGCCGCCTCTTCAGCGGCGGGAGCCTCTTCGGCCTCAGCTTCAGCAGCAGGCTCTTCGGCAGCCGGCTCTTCGGCAGCCGCCTCTTCTTCAGCGGCGGGCTCTTCAGCAGCAGGCGCCTCTTCGGCCTCAGCCTCGGCAGCTTCAGCCGCAGCTGCTTCTTCGGCGGCCTTCGCGGCGGCCTCTTCAGCGGCCTTGGCCTCGGCTTCGGCTGCAGCAGCAGCGTCGGCCAGCGCCTTCTTCTCGGCCTCGCGCTTGGCGACGAGCGCCTCTTGCTTGGCCTTGCGCTGTGCCTCGAGATCGGGCTCACCGAGCACAACCTTGTCGTCACCGCCGCTGCGGGCCTTGCTGATCAGCGTGCTGACCGTGTTCGAAGGCTCAGCGCCCTGCGACAGCCAGTACTCGACCCGCTCGAGATCGAGAACCAGACGAGCCGGGTTGGAAAGCGGCTTGAAGTAGCCAAGGCTCTCAACGAAGCGTCCGTCGCGGGGTGAGCGGGAATCAGCTACGACCACCCGGTAATGAGGAGCCTTCTTGCGGCCCATCCGCTTGAGTCGAATACGTACGGCCATCAGTGTCAGTAACGGTTCAGTCCCTGCCGGAGACTCCCCCCGGAGCCTTCGATCTTGGACGACAAAGTGTTGTAGGGAGCAATCAGGCACCCTTGCAGACTCAGATCTGTCTGCGAAGAACAGCCTGCAAACGTAGCCTTGCCGCGACCGTGCGACAAGCCGTTCGCCCGCAATTCGGCTTAGTTGTCTGACGCGATCTCGAGCATCTCGATGTCGAAGATCAGCGTCGCGTTGGGCCCGATCGATCCACCAGCGCCCTGCGGGCCGTACCCGAGGTCACCCGGAATCACGACCCGGAAGCGGCTTCCGGGTGACATCAGCTGGAGTGCCTCGGCAAATCCGGCAATCACGCCTGAGACGCCAAACGTTGCGGGGTCACCGCCACGGGAACTGTCGAACTCGGTGCCATCGATCAGCGTGCCCGTGTAGTGAATCGTCACGCGATCCTGGGGGCCAGGATTGGGGCCTTCACCCTCGGCGAGCACCTCGTACTGCAGCCCGCTTTCGGTCGTGATGACACCGTCGCGCGCACCGTTTTCAGCAAGATAGGCCTCACCCTCGGCACGATTCGTCTCGGCCAGCGCCTCAGCCTCAGCCGCACGGGCCTCCTGAACGCTCTGTCCAAAGGCCATCAGCGCCTGCTGCTGCTCTTCGAGCGTCAGCTTCGGGTCAGCCTCGGCCATGGCGTCAGCAAAGCCCGCCACGAGAGCATCGAGATCAATGCGCGACGCCGAGCTGGCGAGGTTGCGGCCCAGATCCTGGCCGAGCGAGTAGCTGGCCTTCTGGTCGTCGGTGTCGAGGCTGGCAGAGCCGGCCGAGTTGCAGGCAGCCGACGTCAAAACCAGCGACAGCATGCCAAGCGTCGAAAAGAAGCGAGTGCGCATCAGAGATCCCCAGATGATGAAAAACGGCGTTCGCGGCAGAGCCGCAGTGTGAAGAAGGCTGGAAACCTAGTGCTTCAGCGGCCGAAGGGCATCCCCCCGAGCCCGCCCGGAAGCATGCCACCGAGCCCGCGACCCCCGCGGCCTGCCATCCCCTTCATGCCCTTCATGAACTTCTGCATCTCGGTGAACTGCTTCAGCAGGCGGTTGATCTCGGCGACGGGGCGCCCTGACCCCCGAGCAATGCGGGCCCGGCGTGAGCCGTTGATGAGCTTGGGGTTTTGCCGCTCTTTGGGGGTCATCGAGAGAATCATGGCCTCGATATGCTTCATGCGCTTCGGGTCTGTGGCCCCACCCGGAATCTTCAGCTTGGCGGCACCCGGGATCAGCTTCATGAGCTGCTCAAGCGGGCCCATGCGCTGCACCTGCCGCATGGCGCTCAGGAAGTCTTCGAGGTCGAAGCGGCCCTCGCCGAGCAGGCGCTTTTCGAGACGGGCCTGCTCCTCTTCGTCCATCACCGCCTGCGCGCGCTCGACCAGGCCGACGACGTCACCCATCTGCAAGATGCGCCCGGCGAGTCGCTGAGGGTCAGCGCTGTCGAGGTCGTTCACCCCTTCGCCGATACCGACAAACTTGATCGGCTTGCCAGTTACTCCGCGAATCGAGAGTGCCGCACCACCGCGGGCGTCACCATCCATCTTGGTGAGCACCACGCCGGTCAGACACAGCGCGCCGTCAAAGCCTTCGGCGATGCGCACGGCCTCTTGCCCCGTCATGGCATCGGCGACCAGCAGAATCTCTTGGGGGCGAATTGCCGACTCGATGTTGTGCAGCTCACCCATCAAGGTTTCGTCGATCTGCAATCGCCCGGCCGTGTCGACGAGCAGCACGCTGCACCCCGCGGCCCGCGCAGCATCGACGGCAGCACGAGCCGTAGCCACCGGGTCGCCCTGGAACGTGCCGGCATGCACCGGCACATCGATCTGACGACCCAGCGTCTGCAGCTGCTCGACGGCGGCTGGTCGCTGCAGGTCACAGGCCGCAAGCATCGGCTTGCGACCTTCGCGCTTGAAGCGGTTGGCGAGCTTGGCGGTCGTGGTCGTCTTACCGGAGCCCTGCAGCCCCACCATCATGAAGATCGTGGGTGGATTGGACACCCAATTGAGCGTCGGGCGCTCGTCGCCGAGCAAGGCGGCCAGCTCGTCGTGTACGATTTTGACGATCTGCTGTCCGGGAGAGACCGACTGCACGACGTCTTCGCCGAGCGCTCGCTCCTGCACGCGACCCAAGAAGTCACGGGTGACCGCAAAGTTGACATCGGCTTCGAGCAGCACGCGCCTTACTTCACGCAGACCCTCGCGGATCATGGGCTCGGTCAGAACCCCGCGCTGACGGAACTTGCCGAGCACCCCGTCGAGTTTTTGACTCAGTTCTTCAAACATGATGCACTGGAGACTGCAGAGTGAACGGTCCGTCGTGGCTGCGTGTGCTACCGCAGCCGGCAAACAACGGTCCGGCAAACAACGGTAACGGTACCCGATGCGACGCGAGAAGGTCACAGATACGGCTGACCGATGCGACATGTGGCACCCCAGCCAGCGGGCAGGGTAGAGCCGCCGCATGACCTACAAGATCCTCGTGACCGACCATGTCGATCCGACCGGCGTCGAACTGCTCGAAAAAGTCGAAGGGTTTGATGTCGAGATCGTCGACACCCTGCCCCCCGCCGAGCTGATCGACCGCATTGGCGCCTACGACGCGATCATCGGGCGCTCTGCCACCCGCATTTCGCCTGAGCTGCTGGCGGCCGGCACCCGATTGAAGGTGGTGGGCCGCGCGGGCGTCGGGGTCGACAATGTGGCGATGGACGACGCCACGCGGCTCGGCATCGCGGTCATCAACGCGCCCGCCGGCAACACGATCGCCGTCGCTGAGCTGTTCTTTGGCGGCGTGCTCTCCCTGCTGCGCCATCTGCCGCGGGCTGACGTCTCGATGCACGAGGGTCGCTGGGAACGCTCCCGCCTGACCGGCAGCGAAATGAAGGGCAAGCTGCTGGGAATCGTGGGGCTCGGTCGTATTGGCGGCGAGATAGCGAAGCGAGCGCACGCCTTCGGCATGAAGATCGTCGCGTGGGATCCCTACATCTCGGCCGACCGCTTTCGTGCCCTTCACGCCACGCCCGCCGAGTCGCTCGAACTGCTGCTCGCCGAGTCTGATGTGGTCACGGTGCACACGCCGCTCAACGATGAAACGCGCGGCATGATCGGGGCCGAGCAGCTCTCTCTGCTTCATGACGGTGCCATCGTGGTGAACATGGCCCGCGGCGGCATCATTGATGACGAAGCGCTGGTTGCTGAGCTGGGAGCCGGTCGACTGCGTGGGGCGGTGCTCGACGTCTTCGCGCAGGAGCCGCTGACGGGTGAGCACCCGTACCGAGCTTTGCCCAATGTGCTGCTCACACCGCACCTGGGTGCGAGTACGCTCGAGTCGCAGCACAACGTAGCCCGCGATGTCTGTGAGGCCGTGCGCGACTTTCTGCTTCAGGGCGACTTCTCGCGCTCGCTCAACGTTTCGTTTGGTGCCGACAACGCAACGGAGCTCCGCCCTGCCCTTGAGCTGGCCCGGCGCGCCGCGATCGCAGCTCGGGGATTGCTGGCTTCGGCCGGCGATCGCGCCGTCCAGGGCATCACGATCAAAGTGGGCGACGATCTCGCAGGCGCAGCTACAGCGCTGCTGAACGCCGCGATTGTCGGCGTGCTCGACGGCGTGGTGCAGACCGGGCGGGTAAATCTGATCAACGCCCGGCAGGTCGCAGCGCAACGCGGACTGGAGCTCGATCTGGGCTCCGGGGGCATTGCCCCGCACAACCGGGCCCTCGAGGTGCGGGTGCGCGGTGCCAATCAAGAGGTACGTGTCGGCGGTGTGGCTCCCCTCGATGCCGAGCCCAGACTGACGCGCATTCACGATTTTCACGTCAATGTGATGCCGCACCGCACCCTGATCGTGATGGCCAACCGCGACGTGCCCGGCGTCATCGGTCATGTGGGGACAGTGCTGGGCAACGCGCGCGTCAACATTGCCGAATACCATCAGGCGCGTCTGGCTGAGGGCGGTGAGGCGCTCGCCGTGATCACGGTCGACGGACGCCCTGACTCTGCGGTTACCGAAGCGCTGCTACAGGTGCCTGATGTGACCAGTGTGACCATTGTCTCGTTCGGAACCGATCGATGAGCGATACCGCCCCCTCCAATGGCAGCCACCTCTGGACCGATGAGCTCGAGGCGCGCAGTGCCTATGCCACCGACGTGTCCGGCATTCATCACGTGCCCGGCCATCTGGCGCGACCGGCCGAGCGCGAGGTCTTGCTCGAGGTGCTGCGTGAGGCAGCGAGTCGTCGGCTGAGTGTCACGCCGGCGGGGGCACAGACGTCGACGACCGGGGCCTCCGTGGCTCCTGAAGACGGCCTTTTGCTCTCAACC
>CAYVPD010000024.1:0-10892 GCA_964453545.1 uncultured Gemmatimonadaceae bacterium | reverse complement strand
CACCAAAAAAGGCGGCGCGCGAAGCTGCAGAAAGGGCTTCGGAGAGCACGTGTCAGGAGGGGCGGAGGGAAGCAGGTGCCGTCTGCGCAAATATAACCCTGCGCATTGCGGCCGTTCCTACCATGTTGTAGAAGGGAAGCTTACCCTGACACCGCACTTTGCCCCCACCCAACCCGCAGAGAAGAACATGTGCTCGATTCTGGGGATTCTCGGGCTTGAAGGCTCGCCCGACGACGCGCTCCGCGAGCGTGCTCTGCAGCTTTCGAGGCGTCAGCGACATCGTGGCCCGGACTGGTCGGGGCTCCACGCGGGTCCAGGCGCGATTCTCGCGCACGAGCGCTTGGCAATCGTCGACGTCTTGCACGGCGCTCAGCCGCTTGTCGCCCCCGGGCACGGGCAGGTGCTGGCGGTGAACGGTGAGATCTACAATCACCGCGAGCTCCGCGCGGTACTCGACGCCGAGCGGGGCACGCCGTGGCCCTACACGACTGATTCTGACTGCGAGGTGATCCTGCCGCTCGTTGCCGACGCGCTGGCGGCGGGAGGCGATGCGCTGGCCCCTGCACTGCGCCGTCTCAACGGCATCTTTGCCTTCATCTGGCATGACCCGGCCACCGGCCGCTTCGTCGTCGCCCGTGACGCCGTAGGGGTGATTCCGCTGTACATGGGGTGGGATGACGAAGGACGCCTGCATGTCGCCTCAGAGATGAAAGCGCTGACGCCTGTCTGTGCGACGGTGCGCAGCTTCCCGCCAGGACACATGATCGACAGTGGTCACGGCCTCGAGCCCGTCTCGTACCGCGACTGGAGTTGGAGCGACTATTCGGCGGTCGAAGGTGCCCCGGCAGGTGCCCCCGAATTGCGCGCAGGGCTGACGGCTGCGGTGCGACGCCAGCTCATGAGCGACGTGCCCTACGGCGTGCTGCTCTCCGGGGGGCTGGATTCATCGATCATCGCCGCGGTGGCTGCGGCCTTTGCCGAACGGCGCGTCGAAGACGACGAGCAGTCCAAGGCCTGGTGGCCGCGCCTGCACTCGTTTTCGATCGGGCTTGAGGGATCGCCCGATCTCGCGGCAGCTGCAGAGGTCGCAAAGCACCTTGGCACCGTACACCATGGCTTCACCTTTACCGTGCAAGAAGGGCTCGATGCGCTGCGTGACGTCATCTACCACCTTGAGACCTATGACGTAACCACGGTTCGGGCCTCGACCCCGATGTTTCTCATGGCCCGCCGCATCAGGGCCATGGGCATCAAGATGGTGCTGAGTGGCGAGGGCGCTGACGAGATCTTCGGAGGCTACCTCTACTTTCACCGCGCTCCCAATGCACGCGAGTTTCACGATGAGACCGTGCGCAAGATGGACCGCCTTCACCTATATGACTGCCTGCGAGCCAACAAGTCGATGGCCGCGTGGGGTGTTGAGGCGCGAGTGCCGTTCCTCGACCTCGAGTTTCTCGAGTTCGCGATGGGTCGCCTGGATCCGGCCAAGAAGATGGTCGGGCCTGACGGCCTCGAGAAGCGCATCTTGCGCGAGGCCTTTGCCGACCTGCTCCCCGATGTTGTGCTGAACCGCCAGAAGGAGCAGTTCAGTGACGGCGTCGGCTACGGCTGGATCGACTCGCTCAAAGCCCACGCTGAAGCGCGCGTGACCGACGCCCAGCTGAGGCAAGCGGCCGTGCGTTTCCCGCACAACCCGCCCGACAGCAAAGAGGCGTGGCTGTACCGCTCCATCTTTGACGAACTGTTCCCGTCACCCTCGGCGGCAGCCACGGTGCCCGGAGGCAAATCAGTGGCATGCTCGACACCCGAGGCCTTGGCTTGGGATGCCTCGTTGCAGAACGTCAACGACCCGTCGGGACGTGCCGTCAAAGGGGTTCACCGCGAGGCCTACTGAGGCGAGTCTGGCACCCCCGGTGACGCCGACGGAGCACTCTCGATCCGCGCCTCGACGTCTTCCCAGCGATAGATGTGAAAGGTGGCGTCGGTCGACATCATGATGACCGCGCCGTTGGGAAACTCGGGGCCGAGCGGCTGCGACGTGGCTTCGACGCCGTCTGTTTCGAGCGCCTGAACCGGGATCTCGGCGACGAGCTGGTGATCATGGGGTCCACCTGCGCCGCCCTCACGCCGGTAGACGTTGAGCGAGTTGGCCTGCTGGTTCGAGATGACAATCCAGCCCGTGCCGTCATCGCGCGTCCAAAAGGCGATGCCCTCGTGGTCTTCGGCAAAGTCATCAGTTCCGAAGAGAGCAAGCTCACGCCCGGCGTCAGGCGCATCGGGATCAGCCGCATATTTGCGAATGCCCACGCCTTCGTCGGAGTAGTAGAACCAGCCGAGCTCATCGTCGACGGCCATCGCCTCGATCTCTTTGGCGCCGCTGAATACGCCAAACTCACGCACGAGCTCGCCGCCTACCGTGCCGTCACCCACATCAAACAGACGCAGCTGATTCACGTAGCCCTCGGTCGGGCCCCATTTGCCGCCCACAAACGCGAACACCGCCCCGTCAGAGGGGCGTCGGTAGAGCGCCACCCCCATCGGTGCTCGCGCTTCGTCACCCCCGAAGACCGTAATGCCGCCCCCATCAATCGGGGTCATCTCAGGCAAGCGAAAGACGCGCAGCGCCATCGAGAGACGCTCTGTCGCTACGGCGATCGCAATGGTGTCACCCTCAAAAACGAAGCCCGTCTGCACGTCGACATTGTTGGGCCGGCGCAGGCCCAAGGCACTACGCGCGCGGTCGATCCGCCCGTTGAGATCAAAGACGTAGACCCCCCCGTTCGTCTCGCTCTTGTCGGTACCCAACACAAGGCTGGCGGCCGGGTCGTCAGGGTTGATCCAGAGTGCCGGATCGTCGCTGTCTTCACCCACGCGCTCGGTTACGACCACGGGCACGAGTGCGTCGGCGGCTGGCGTTGGAAGGGACTCCCCGCAAGCCACGAGGGCAGCGGCAAGGGTCAAAAAGGTCACAGTCTGATCGCGGGACTTCATCAGGACTCCAATGCAGCGAGGGTCGATTCCACCTCAGCCCATTCTTCGACCAGGTGTTCGAGGCGCGCCTGCAGTTCAGTGCGCTCTTGCTGGTGCGCTGTCATGTCGGTCGGGGCGGTGACCTCGTAATAATCAGAGCGAGCAAAATCAGCCTCGATCGCGGCAACACGCGCCTCCAACCGCTCGATCTCTGCGGTCAACTCTTCGTGGCGCTGCTGCACCTTGAAGCGATTCACGCGCGGCTTCGCGGGTGCGTCAGGTGCGGGCTGCGCCTTGGACTCGGCTTGGGTCATGGACCCGGCTTGGGGCTGCGGCGACGGCTTCACCGTCGTTCGCGCCCGAAGCACGACCTGGTCTACATCGAGATGATCGTCGCCCAGTGCGTGCACGTATTCATCGTAGGTGCCGGGGTAATCGACGATGCCATCAGGTCGAATCTCGATCACACGCGATGCGAGTCGACTCACGAACCACCGGTCGTGAGACACCAGAATCAACGTGCCGTCATACGTTTCGAGGGCCTGTGCGAGGGCCTCGATTGCCTCGAGATCGAGGTGGTTGGTCGGCTCGTCGAGCACCAGCACGTTGGGCTGATCGAGGGCCAGCCGCGCAAAGACGAGCCGTGCAGCCTCACCTCCCGACAGCGTCGGCAGCCGCTTCTTCACCTCGTCACCGCTGAAGAGCACCGCGCCGAGATTGGCCCGCACAAAGCCGCGGTCTTTGCCCGGGCAATAGCTCCACAGCCAGTCCTCAAGCGTGCTCGTGTCATCACCCAGCTGCTCATGGTGGTCTTGGGCGAAATACCCGACATGCGCCTCGTGTCCCCACTCGACCTGGCCAGTGTCGGGCTCCAGCGCACCCACCGCGATCTTCAGCAGCGTCGACTTGCCGATACCATTTGGGCCCATGATCGCGAGGCGATCACCGCGTCGCACCTCAAAACCCACACCATGCAGCACTTCATTGCTGCCGTAGGCCTTCTTCACGCCCTTGAGCCGCAGCACCTCTTTGCCGCTAGGTCGTCGCTGAGAGAAGCGAAATCCCGGATAGCGCCGTGAGCTGCCCGGCAAAGGTTTCAGGTCGCGCTGAAGCCGCTCGATGACCTTGACCTTGCTCTGCGCTTGGCGTGCCTTGGTGTTCTTGGCCTTGAAGCGATCGACAAAGTCTTGATGCCGGGCAATCTCTTTTTCGCGGCCCTCGATCTCTTTTTCGCGACGCTCACGGTTCTCGCGCTTGGCCTCGATGAAGAACGAGTAGTTGCCGTGATAGAGCGTCACGGTCTCATAGTCGACATCGAGAATCTTGGATGAGACGTTGTCGAGAAACCGCTGGTCATGCGAAATGACGACCACAGGCCCCGCAAAACTCTGCAGAAAGGTCTCGAGCCAGCGAATCGAGAGAATGTCGAGGTGGTTGGTCGGCTCGTCGAGCAAAAGCACGTCGGGGTCTGACGCGAGCACCTGGGCCAGCAGCACCCTCAGCTTGAACCCGCCTGAGAGCGACGAGAGCGGGCGCCGATGCACCTCGGCGGGCAGCCCGAGGCCCTCGAGAATCGTGGCCGCCCGTGACTCGGCCGTGTAGCCGTCGAACCGTTGCACCGTTTCTTCGAGTTCGCCGAACCGCTCAGCATCAAATGACGATTCGTCGTCGGCCGCCGCGGCGAGGAGCAGCTCTTTCTCGTGCATGGCATCCCAAAGCTCACGGTTGCCCATGAGCGCCACGCTCAAGATCTGCTGATCTTCAAACAGAAACTGGTCTTGTCGCAGTACGCCAAGACGGGCGTCAGAGGGGATCGAAACGCTGCCCGTTGATGCCTCAGTGTCCCCGGCGAGAATGGACAGCAAGGTCGATTTGCCGCAGCCGTTGGCCCCTACGAGCCCATAGCGCTCACCGGGGTTGAGCAGAAACGACGCACCCAAGAAGAGCGCACGGTCGCCAAACGACTTGCCGAGATTCGAAACGGAGATCATGGCGGAGAATCTACATCGGCCAACGCTCCGGGCAGAGGCTTGCGCCTACTGTTTTACGTAACTCGAGACAAACAAGATGCGATCGAAGGTGCGGTTGAGCGACGCAGCAGGAAAGTTCTCCATGCCCATCACACCGGCCAGCGTCACCCGGTCGCCCTCGACGAGCTCCGTCGGTGGGCCCGCCGCCCAGACTTCTTCACCGGCGATGTTCAGCCGCGCGTATGTGTATCCGGCCGAATTCATTGTTTCAAGCACAGTGCCGACAGGCGCATCGGCTGCTGGCGCCGCGCCGCCACCTTGCAGGCCGATGGGCGGATGATCGGGGGGCATCACGGCCCCGTCAGGCAGAGGGCCAGCAGACCCCGCGGCTACGGGCATCGAGCTTGGCTCGGGCGAGGAACAACCCACCACCGTGACCAGAGCCAGCAAAAAGACCACCGAAGACCGCACCGCTGCAGACACCGCCATAAGAATTCACCTTGAAACTTTGAGAGTCAGGTCGATCTGCCTGATCACGCTTCCGACCACACGTCACTCTGGCACAAGCACGAACCGGCCACAAGTCAGGAAAAACCCGGGGCCCTCGGGTCGTCGGCTGCGGGTGCGAGGCCTCGCCAGCGTTGAACCTCAGGGGCGGCGAAGACTTCTTGCGCAGCACCGGCGAGCCTGACGCGCCCCTCAGACAACCAGATCGCCTCGTCGGCGATCGAGAGTGACTCACCGAGATTGTGCGTCACCAGCAGAATCGGCATGTCATGGCGTGCCGGGAGCGTGGCCAGCAGCCGCAGCAGTTCATGCCGTACCGGCTCGTCGAGGGCTGCGAGCGGCTCATCGAGCAGCAGCAGCCGCGGAGATCGCAACAGTGCGCGTGCCAGCGCTACCCGCCGGCGCTCGCCGCCCGATAGGCTTGCCGGCATGCGCTCGAGCAGGCCGGCAAGGCCAAGAGCGTCAACAACCTTGCTCGCGTTGGTATCACCCCCTGGAACTGCCCGACGCTGCGCATAGTCGAGGTTTCCCCGCACCGAGAGGTGGGGCAGCAGATCGGCGTCTTGAAAGACGTAGCCGACCTCGCGCCGATGGGCGGGTCGATCAACGCCGTGCCGGGAGTCAAGCCAAACCGACGAGGCGACTCGAATGAGCCCCCGCGCGCCCGACTCCAGCCCCGCCAGCGTGCGCAACAGGGTGCTTTTGCCGGCGCCCGATGGCCCAAAGAGCACGGTAATGCCTGGCTTCATTGCAAACGCCGCCCGTAAATCAAAGGCGCCCCGTGCCACCTCGATATCGACTTCGATCGACGTGCTCATCACAGGCGCGGGGTCTCGAAGCGGCGATTGAGCCCGTAGACGGCGAGTAGCACGGCAAGGGCAAAGAGAGTCAGCATCGCAGCCAGCAGGTGGGCCTCACCATAGGCCATCGCCTCGACGTGGTTGTACAAGGCGATCGAGACCACCTGTGTGCGGCCGGGAATGTTGCCTCCGACCATGAGTACGACACCGAACTCCCCGACCGTGTGAGCAAATGTGAGTGTGGCCGCCGTCAGAAAGCCGGGGCGAGCGAGTGGCAGCGCCACAGTGAAGAACCGATCGACCGGCCCTGCACCCAAGGTCGCCGCAGCGTCCAGCGGCTCTCGACCAATCGCCAGAAATGCGTTTTGCAGGGGCTGAACTGCAAAGGGCAGGGAGTACAACATCGACCCAATGAGCAGACCCGAAAATGAAAAGATCAGCCGATCCCCGCCGAGGGCCTGCCAGAGGCCGCCAACCACACCTGTCGGGGCGAGAATGACGAGCAGGTAGAACCCGAGCACCGTGGGCGGAAGCACCAAGGGCAGCGCGGTAACAGCCTCGACGATCGGGCGCAGGCGTGAGCGACCCCGCGCCAGCCACCACGCCAGCGGCGTCGCTACGATCAGCAAGGCCAAGGTCGTCGATGACGCCAGCAGCAGCGTGACCCGTATCGCGGCCCAGTCGGTCGCCGAGAATGCCATCAAGGTCGCTCGTAGCCGAAACGTGAGAAATGCGCCCAGGCCTCTTCAGCCGTCAGGGCTTCGAACAATGCGATGGCACCTTCATGGGCCTCGGCCCTTTGGAGCAGCACGGCGTCATGCACGAGCGGTTGGTGCCAGGACTTCGGGATCAACCGCCAGCGATCCTCTGGCAAAGCTATCGCCTGCGAAAGCGCCATGAACCCGCCATCAACGGCACCTGATCTCACGAAGCGCTCTACCTGACCGACATTTTCTGCGATCGGGGCGCCATCTGAATTGCGACCCGCACGCGCCAGCACCTCGAGTGCGGCAGCGCCGTAGGGCGCCGTGCGTGGATTGGCCCACGTCAGCCCATGATCGGGATTGGCGATCCAGTCGATCAAGGCATCAGCGCTGTCAGTGCCGCCAAGCGCCCGCGCATCTCGTGCTACGAGCGCCAGCCGACCCCGCCCCCAAACACGCCGCATCGTCGGGCTCACGCGCCCCTCTTCGACCAACCGCCGCGAATAGCTTGTATCGGCCGCGATGAAGATGTGAAATGGAGCATCGGCGAGAATTTGGGCTGCCAGCAATCCTGTCGAACCGACGGCAATTTCGACGCTGACGCCGGTTTTGGCACCAAATTCGCGTGCGAAGGCTTCGATCGCTGGTGCCGCATTTGAGGCGACGGCGACGAGCACGGGATCAGCCACCTGCGTAATCGCCACAGATTCAGGCTGCCGAGGCGCCTCGCGATCGGTGCAGGCCGAGGTACTTGCGATACCGGCCAGCAACACCGCTATTGAAATCAGTCGAAGGTGGATCGCCATCGGCTACACATGATTTGTGGGGGAAACCCTTTCATGCTGAAGCGTAGGGTTTCCTCATTGTGGTTCAGAGGTCTGACAGTGCAAGCTGGCAGAGTCTCTGCAACCCTGAGGGCAATATGAAGTCTGCCGCACGTCAGTGCATAGCTGTGATCGGGCTGGGTCGGTCGGGTCAGGGCGATGATGGTATCGGCAGCGCCGTAATTCGGGCGCTGCGGGCTGACTTCCGGCCGCGCACCGACGTGCGGCTCATCGACGCCGACCTGAGTGAGATCGAGGTCGAGCTGTTGCTCGCCGAAACCTGCGGCGTCGTCATGGTTGGGCTCGTTCAGACGCAGGGGCCTCCGGGAGCGTTCAAGGTGCTGCGAGGAGCCGCAATTCTGCCTATCGCCCGCTCCCTCGCCGTGTCGGCCCACTCGGCTACCGTGCTCGCACCGCTCGCCCGCCAGGAGCTGCTCGAGGCTGTGCCCGCCGAGGCCGTGCTCATCGCCATCAACGGCACACAAACTCGAAATGCTGACACGCTGACGCCGGCCATGCATATGGCGTTGGGGCCAGCCGTGCTTGCGGTGGAGCTTGAGCTGGCTCGCATGGGCCGCCCGTTGTCACGTCTGCCGCGCGCCCATGCCTTTCGCGACCCGTGGATTCGTCGGCCCACCCGCACGGAATTGTGTGGTCACTGACGCTGAGCTCTGACATTCCGACATGAAAAAGGCCCCGGGAGCACGAAGCTCTCAGGGCCTTTCTCATCTGCGGACAAATTGAAATCCGCCAGCGCCCGTTTGGGCGCCCATGACTACTGACGAACGCGATCCTTCAGACCACGCCCGGCACGGAACGACGGAACGTTCATTGCCGGGATCGTGATCGACTGGCCGGTGCGAGGATTGCGGCCCTCGCGGCTCTTGCGCCGACGCGTCCCGAAGGTGCCGAAACCCGTCACCGTGAAGTCGCGGCCGGCATCAAGCTCGGTGGCGATGATGCCTTTGCGCGGCTCCGTGGTGAAGATGGCCTCGATCACGTCTTTGGCCTTCGCCTTGGAGAGACCGGTCTGCTTCGCCAGCTTGTCGGCGAATTCGTCTTTGGTCATGCGATGCCTCCAGTGAGAGGTGGGTGGAATGAGATCCACGTAGACCTTCCCGGCTCCGGCCTGAGACCGAGTTGCCGCCTCCACACATCAGACGGCAGAGCCGAACTTGACGTCATCGTACTGCCCCACACGCCGAAATGCCAAGTAAATCGCCGCCTCTCGGCATTTCACTCGCTCACCCACCTGCGCTCTGGGCCGCTCGACCACGGCATGAGGTGACGGGAAATCCGCAGACTGAGGCACCTCAAGCAAACCGCTAAGTCGCTACATAGCCGCAACTTGGCAATTGCAAGCCTCAGAAGGGCAGGTCGTCGTCGACCCCTGCAGGGGGCTCAGGAAATCCACCCTCAAACGGATCAGGCGCAGCCGCCGCATTCTGCCCTCCATCTGCCGCGCGCTCCACACGCCACCCCTTCACATCGGTGTACCAGCGGCCATTGTACTCCCGGCTCTGCAGGTCGATGTGCACCGTGACGGCGTCGCCCTCCTGCAGCCCGAAGGTCTCGATGTTGTCGCCCCACTGCGTGATGCAAATCTGCTTCGCGTACTCCCCAGGCGTTTCCAAAATGAAGTCCTGTTTGCGCCACTGCCCATTGCGCCCTTCTCCCGACTGCTCGGGCAAAATCTGCTTCACGGTCCCGCTGACTTTCAGATCCATGTGTTTCGTGACTCTAGAGGATGGGTGATCGATCGGTCTACGACGATGCCTCGGCCCGCCCGAGCAGGCAACCGCTGCGCGGTCCCCAATACGCCCAAGCCAAGGTGGCGGCCCGTACCAGCATCAGCGTAACGATACCCCACCATACGCCCATCAGCCCCCCGCCCATCAGACGAACGGCCAGGAGCACCGTTGATGCGAGGAACGCGGCCAGCAGCATCTGCCGCGCCAATGAGCCGAACGCCTCGGCCCCCATAAAAATGCCATCCCATACGAACACCAAGGCATTGAGCGGCTGCATGGCGATGACAAAGGGCAAGACGACCATTGTCATCTGCACCACTGCCGGCGCATCGGTGAAGAGGTAGGGCAGCCAAGGTGAGGTGACGAAAAACAGCACCGCGAGTGCCACGCCCGTGGCGAGCCCCCACTGCAAGAGCCGATCTGCTGCAGCTCGGGCCGTCACGCCCTGACTCGGCCCTGCGTCGCGATAGCGCGCCACCATCGCCTGTCCTGCCACCGCGAGCGCGTCGACCACCAGAGCGAGCAGGAGCCAGAGCTGTACCGCAATCTGATGCGCCGCGACCTCGATCGCCCCAAGACGGGCCGCCACGGCCGTCGCCAGCGTCATCGTGCCGACGAGCGAAAGGGTACGCACGCCGAGCGCACCGCCAACGCGCACCAAGGGCAGCAAGTCGCGCCACCTTGGTACGTGAGCCCGTACGTGAAGCTGCGTGCGTCGGGGGCCAAAGATGGCCCAGGCGAACAACAACGCTCCAGCCCACTGCGCGACGGTTGTCGCAAGTGCCGCACCCCCGAGCCCCCAGCCCAGCCCGAAGATCAGCAGCGGGTCGAGCACGAGATTGATGAGGTTCATCGCCAAGGTCAGCCACAAGGGTGTGCGGGTGTCTTGCCACCCCCTGAAGATGCCGTGCCCAGCGATCATGAAGAGCACCGCGGGACCCGCGAGCGCCCTGATTCGCAGGTAGGTACCCGCTGGCTCACGCAGATCACCACTCGCGCCCATCAGCGCGAGAATGGGGTCGGCCAACAGCTGCAACAGTACCAGCGCGCCCGTGCCCGCGAGCAGGGCCAACGTCAGGGCATGAACCGCGACCTGCCCCGCCTCGTCGGGTGCACCCTGGCCCACCGCACGGGCGATCGCCGGAGTGGTGGCATAGGCCAGAAAGTTGAAGATGACAAACGCGAGCGAAAACACCGACGCGTTGATGCCGAGGGCTGCCAAGGGCAAAACGCCAAGGCGGCCGACAAACGCGGTGTCGACCATCGACACCAATGGGTCGGCCGCCAGCGCGCCGAGCGCCGGCAATGCCAGCGCCCTGATCTCACGATCGAGACGTTGCTTCAAGCGCTGATTTCGTGTGCCTCA
>CAYVPD010000023.1:0-11213 GCA_964453545.1 uncultured Gemmatimonadaceae bacterium | reverse complement strand
AGCGTAAGAAAGCCGGCCTCAACGAGAAACTGCCACAGAATTTCACGCCGCGTGGCACCCAAGGCCTTGCGCACGCCGATCTCACGGGTGCGTTCGGTGACCGAAATCAGCATGATACCGATGACCCCGACACCGCCGACCAGCAACCCGGCTGAAGACAGCGCGAGCATCACCAGAAAAAAGACGCCGGTGAGCTGGTCAAAACTCTCGATCAACTGGGCTGAACTGAGCAAGGCAAAGTTGTTCTCTTCGCGCGGCCCGAGGCCACGGGCGCCTCGCAGGCTGCCGATGACCTGATCCTGCGCCACGCTCTGCGTCACCCCGGTTCGGGGAATCACGAAGATCTGTGCCTGCTGCGTCGACGCCTTGAGGCGCTTCAGCCCTGTCGTCCAGGGGAAGATCACCCAGTGGTCGGCCGAGCCGTCGAAAATGTTTTCGGCCGGCTCGAAGACGCCAACAACGCGAAATTCTTCGCGCACGTTCCGGCGTGGAGACGACAGCCGGACTCGCTGGCCGACGGGGTCGCGCTGGCCGAACAGATCGGTGGCCAGAGCCGACGAAAGCACGACCAAGGAGCGCGACTCCCGCTCTTCGGCTGGCGTGAAATCCCGCCCGGCGATGAACTCGCCCTGCGTGTAGCCCGGCCATCCAGCCGAGATGCCCTGCGCGCGAATCGAAGGAATGCGAGTGCCCTCGAACTCGACATCGGTCGACATGTCATAGGCATAGAGCGCCTGAGAGACCCCTGGTAAGCGACCGATTCGTGCGGCCTCGGCAGGCGTGAGCTCGGGCTTGTTCCACCACGGCGGCCGGCCGCCAAAGTTGACGATGCGCACCGCCGTAAAGTCGAAGCGCACGACGATGAAGTTTTCGGGGCCCACGGCTTCAAAGGCCTCGAGCACCGAAGAGCGAATGCCCGTGATCAGGGCAGCCATGGTGACAACGACCGAGACCCCGATGCCGACACCCAAGATGGTCAGTGAAGCTCGAATGCGGTTCGCCCGAATGGCATCGAAGGCGATGCGCACGCCCTCGGTCAGCATCGTGAGCCAGTTGGCTCCCCCATTTGCAGAGCGCTTACTCATGTCGAAGCGCATCGACGGGGTTGAGCTTGGCGGCTTTGGCAGCCGGGTACACACCAGCGATGATGCCAACAGTGATGCCGAGGGCAACGCCCGTAATGACCCAGACCGGGGCGACCACAGCCGGTAGGGGCGAGACCGCCCGCACCACCGACGTGAGCCCCACGCCGATCGCCACCCCGGCCAAGGCGCCGACGGTCGAGAGCGTCGCACTCTCGATGAGCACCTGGCTCAAGATGTCGCGCTGCCGTGCGCCGATCGCCTTGCGCACACCGATCTCACGAGTGCGCTCCATGACCGAGACCAGCATGATGTTCATGATCACAATGCCTCCCACGACCAGCGAGATGGCAACGAGGCCGGGCAGGGCGGTGAAGAGAATGGCAGAGATGCGGTCCCAAAAACTCAGCGAGTCTTCGCTGGTTTCTGCTGAGAAATCGTTGTCTTCAGTGGGTCGCAGCTGATGGCGCACGCGCATGATGCCCTCGATCTCGGCCTGCACGTCGCGAACGGTCTCGGGAGACAGCGCCTGCACCAGCACCTCGTCGACGTCACCACGCGGTGAGACCACGGAGCGAATGGCCGAGCCGGCGGGTGCAATCAGCTGATTGTCGAGCGATTGTCCGAAGAGCGAGCCCTGTTCCTCTAGAATGCCGATGACACGATAAGGAAATCCTCGCACCCGAACCGTCCGCCCGAGTGGGTCGAGCGACTCGAAAAGAACGTCGGCGGTCTGGCGACCCAAGACCACGACAGCGGCACCGACCTCGTTTTCGCGCTCCGAAAAGGCCCGGCCGCGCTCGATGGTCCAGTCACGAATCGTGAAGATGTCGGCCGATGCACCGACCCAGAGCACGTTCGTCGCTGTTCGGCCGGTTTCGGCGTCAACGTCACCGTTGCCGTAGCTCTGTATGGCGACCCGCGCCGGCGTCACGAGCCCCGTACGCACGGCCTCGGCGTCGTCTTCAGAGATGCGCGGGCGTCGCTGTCGGGCTCGCCATTCTTCGGGGTCGACGTTGATCTGGATGCTCGGCCAACGTCGCAGGGTAACCGTGTTCAAGCCGAAGACCTGAGACGAGAAGTCTTCTTTGATGTAGCGGTCCATTCCTTCGACCACGCTGACCACGACGATGAGGAACATCACGCCGATGATCACGCCGAGCAGGCTGAAAAAGCTTTTCAGCTTCTGCGCGGCAATCTGCGACATTGCAAGGCGAACGCCTTCGAACAGGAACACGCGTCAGTCTCCTGCGACTCAGTTCGAGGGGGCGGCTGAGGCGGTGCCCCCCGACCCACTGGCTGGGGTCGCCCGGACTGCGTCTCCATCGTTGAGCGTGCGAATGGTCTGGTAGGGGCCGGCTACCACGGTGTCCCCGACTTCAAGGCCTGACAGCACCTCGAAATAGTCGCGACCTGCGATGCCAACCTGCACCGGCCGGAAGCGCACAAGGCCATTCTCGACCACAAAAACGCCCTCGATGTCAGCCGGAGCGCCATCGGCGGCGTCAGGTGAGGTCGACGTAGTGTCGTCACGCACGGTCAGTGCAATGATCGGAATGGAGAGAACATCGTCACGCGTGTCGGTGATGATTTCGGCCGTCGCCGACAGGTCGGGACGCAAGTCTGCATCGGTCGGGTCGAGCGTGAGTACGACCTCGAAGTCGATGGCTGCCTGCTGGCCGGAGCCGGCCGTCGTTGACGGGTCTTGAATGGCTGAATTGGCGATCTCGGTGACCCGAGCCGTGAACGAGCGGTTCGGGAAGGCGTCGATCGTGACCTGAGCCGAATCTCCGATGCTCAGTCGGGGCACATCGGTCTCATCGACCTGCACGACCACCTCAACCACGGAGAGGTCGGCGATCGAAAGAATCAGCGAGCCTGGGTTGTTCATGGTGCCCACAATCACGGTCTCGCCCTCTTCAACGTTGAGGCGAATCACACGCCCGTCGATCGGCGCGGTGAAGACCGTGCGGCTGAGGCGATCGTTCTGTTCATCGAGCGTGGCGGTCGCGACTTCGACGCCGTATTCAGCGGCCTCGAGGTTGGCCCGCGCGACTTCGAGATCGGCTTCGGCCTGCTCGAGCTGCTGGCGGCTGATCAACAGGGTGTCACGCTGCCAGAGGCCGTCGATGCGCTCGAAGTCCCGCTCTGAGCGCACAAAATTGGCCCGCGCGGTCGCTGCCTGTGCTTGCGCCTGACTCACACTGGCGGCAGCCCGAGAGCGCACGGCCTCGATCTGCGTGCGATCCAGTCGCAGCAACACGTCTCCCGCAGTGACATCGTCACCTTCATCGACGAGCATCTGCGAGACACGCGCCGAGACTTCGGAGCTCATGTCGACCTGTCGCCGCGCCCGCAGGTTTCCGCTGGCGGTCACGGTCGCCTTGAGATTGCGTACGCCGACACCTTCAAGCCGGACCTCTGCACCTCGGTTACCCGAGCCGCGCAGACTAAAGAGGGCGATGGAGCCGAGCAAAACGACCGCTCCGATTCCTACAAAGACCTTGGTCTTGCCAGTCATATTCTTGTCTTCCAAGCGAAGGAGTACGAAGGCTCAGTCGTTGCTGCGAAGAGGTTCACCCACAACAGCTTCAAGAGCGTTCAGTGCATCGTGAAATGCGTAGATCGCGATCAGCAGGTCTCGATCGGCCTGCACCTTGAGCGTTTCGGCCTCGACCAGGTCGAGAAACGGAATCAGCCCGGCCTGATAGCGTTCCCGGGCGAGGCGCAGCTGTTCGTTGGCGAAGCTCTGATTGCGCTCCTCGAGTTGCACGCTGGAAAACGCCGTGCGCACGACCTCAAGATTGATCGCAACCTCGGCCTCGAGCGCGAGTTCCTGCTCACGGAGCTGGTACTCGGTATCGTCGAGTTGGGCCTTGGCCTGTTCGACCTGACGCTGCCGATTCAACCCCTGAAAGATTGGCAGACTCAGCGAGAGGCTGGCCGTTGGGGGCGACGTGGCAAACGAAAAGGGAAACACGTCGTTGGCCGCGATGATGGCCTGACGATCGGCATCAGTGAAGGTAAAGATGCTGCAGTCCCGAGCCGGAAGCGGATTGGCAAGCCGGCTGTAAAGCTCGTTCGTCGCCTGACAGTTCGAGAGCCGCGACGACACCGAGGCCTGTGCCTGAGCGATCGCGAGGTCATTGTTGCTCGCTTCGCGCGTGAACCCGCTCCAGCCTACCGAAAGGTTGAGCGAAGGCAGGTAGGCACTGCGGGCCGAGCGCACACCGACCTTGGCAGCTTCGCGCGAGTAGCGGCGGGCCGCGAGGGTCGGATTGCGAGCCACGGCGCGGTTCAGAAGTTCGTCATGCTGCCACCCGGGCTGGCTGACATCAAAGCTGGTGGTCAGCACCAAAGGAGTGCCCAAGGGCATGCCGAGCTGCTGCAGCAGCCGAAACCCGGCCGTCGCGACCGCGTTGCGTGCCTGCAACAGCGCGACCTCGGAGCGACCCACCTGCACCTCGGCCTGCGTCACATCGAGGGGAGTTGCCTGGCCGACCTCAGACTGGGCCTGAGCCAGCCGCAGGTTGAAGCGGGCCCGCTCCAGCTGCTGCTCGATCAGGCTCACGCCGTCGCGCTGACGTAGTGCATCGAGATAGAGCTGCGTGACCGTGGTCTCGAGATTCACGCGGGCCAGGTCGACCTGAGCCAACGTGGCTCGACGTGACGCCTTGGCCTGTGACGGGGCAAGCAGCACGCTCCCCGACAAGCTGTAGTTCAGCCCGAGCCGGTAGTTTGACGAATAAAAATTCGGCTGCTGGCCGACACCGAGGTCGCCCAACGTCAGATTCCCGCCGAGCAGCTGCTCACCCGTGCCCTGCCATCCCAGTCCCCCCGAAACGTTAGCCGAGGGAACAAGCTGCCCGTAGGCCGCGCGAACCTCCCAATTGGCTACGTCGGCATCATTGGCGCTTGCGAGAAACGTGGGGTTGTTGCGCCGGGCCAGTTCGAGCGCTTCGTCGAGCGAGAGCGCCAGAGTGTCGGTTTGCGCCTGCAAATCGGCGCTTCCAACTGCGAGCCAAACGGAAACCAAGGCCGCAGAAAATCGCGCCAGCAGAGAAAAACGCGGGCGGCGGTGTGCACGGGCCACAGAAAAACCTCCGGAAAACGGAGTGGGGAAGACGAGATCGGGAATGCCGGTGCTTAGGTGCGCCACGCCGGTTAGCGGGATGCACTACGCAGAACTACGGACCCCGGTGAGAAAAGGTTTCGCCGAGAGCTTGATCAGCGCACGGGCACGCGTTCAGCCCGCCAGCCGTCAGCTGGCCGCGTCACGCGCAGCACCCGCCCCTCGTCGTCAGCCCAGAGTTCGTACTGGGCTCCGTCGAGATCAAAGCTCACGTGCAAAGTCGAGACCACCTCGCGACCCCAGCGCAGGTTTTCGCGAGTCGAGCTCGTGAAGCGCAGAGGGACCTGTCGGCCGTCCAAGGGCCGGATTACCAGCAGGCGGTTGCCGGGCTCCGAGGGGCCGCGCGCAACAAAATAGAACTGGTGAGCAATGCCCTCTTCGAGCACCGTGGTGCCGGGACCGGCGCGATACTCACGCTGGACCTCACCCTCGGGCCCGGTGCTGCGGCTGGCGTAGCGCGGCCCGCCCAGCACGATCGAGAGCTGACGTGCCGAGGCTCCCGACACCGCGACCTGATACGAGGTCGGGGTAAGGTCACTGCGCGTCTTGAGGGCAGGGGTCAGGCGACGATCCGACTGTTCGACGCTGCCGTTGGCGAGCAACTCGGCATCGGCACCGAGACCAACCCGATGAATGGTGAAGGTCTCAGTTCCAACGCGCTGCTCTCCGACGAAATGTTCAAACGTTCCCTCGTCAATGAGCACGGCCTGCGCAGCCGCGGGCAGGGTGCTGCCGAAGAGCAGAGAAAAAGCGGCAAACCAGCGCGCCGCCAAGCCAGGAAAAACGGAACTCTTTTTCATGCAGACTGCTACACAAGTACGGTTCTGCAAGGTCCTGATCCACGCGTCGTTCATGCGCACCGGGGAGAGGTGATCCAGCTTGACAGCATGGCGAAGTCGCCTCTCTGAGTCTCTTCACCGCGTCTCATCATCGAGCGCCGCGAACGCGAGCATCACCTGGCTCGCGCTGCTGGCTCTCGCCGCGTGGGCGCGTGTTTCGTCGCTTCCGCTTCTGGCCTCAGCGCTGGTACTTGCGTTGGTCACCCTCGCGCTGCGAGCCCGGCGCAAGGACTGGGCCGCGGCGGGCGCCGTCGTGCTCGCGACGGGCGTGCTGGTGAGTTTGATCGCGTCGGCTCAGGTCCGGCGGCTCAATCAGACCTGGCCTGACTATTGGGCGGCGCGCGAAGCTCAACTCGCGACCGATCTGGAGCGGGGCCTCGACGACCTGCTCGACCGAAGTACCTCGGCCGCGTCGCGTCTGGTGGCGGGGGCCGATGCCCGGGCCCTGCCTTCGTTCGCGACCCTCGATGCCTGGCGAGAAGAATTCGATCTCTCGGCCCTGATGCTGTACGAGGCCGACGGCACGCTTCGCCTGTGGGCCGGGCAGCATCGCGGACGTGTACCCGATGCCGTTCAATTCGGGCGCGAGCCGTACCTTTTCCACGAGGTGCCGCTGGCGAGCTACCTCTATGTGACGCTTCCTGTCCAGTCGGGTGGGACCGTGGTCGCCGCCTCGCTGCTGCGCTCCGACGAACCCGTCATCGGCGCATCAGACCGCGACGATCTGGTCTCTCGGTTCCGTGAGGTGACGGGCGAGCAGTTGAGGCTGTCGGCCCCCGAGCGCGCTCGCGGAGCTGGTGTTTACGAATACGTCTGGGAAGGGGCCGTGTTGTTCACGGTCTCGATCGACACCCCCGATCCCGCCGTTCGTCAGGCACAGGTGCTGGATCGCGCCCGATTTGCCGTCAGTCTCCTGGTCGTGCTGGCCTGGCTGCTGTTCGGAGTAGGGCAGAGTCCGAGATTTCGTGGCGCGTCAGAGACAGCGGGCGTCGGCCTCGCACTCGCACTCGTGCTTCCTGTGCTTCCGGTGGCACCCGCGTTGGCTGCTGCGGGAGACGGCTTCATGGCTGCTGACGGTCTCGGTCATGGCCGACTGCTGCGTACCGCGGCGGTTACGGCGTCCCTTCTGCTGCTCTTGCAACTGGGCATCCCACGTATTGCGAGAGAGGTTCGGGGGCTTGCGGTTCTGGGGATCCCGGTTTCGGTGGGACTCCTGATTCCGCTGGTTCCGACCCTGTTCTCCCGCCTGCTCCCAACACCGATGTTGGTTGCCGGTGACGGATTGTGGTGGATTGATCAGCTCACACGCACGGCCGCCATTGCGGGGGTGCTCTGGGCCGGCGCCACGGCGTGGGCGGCTTCGGCTCAGCGTGCCACACCTGATGCCCTCTCCGGCGACCCTGAAGCTTCACGGCCAGCCGCTCGACTGCTGCCGTGGAAGCCCCTGTTGGCTATGCTCAGCGTGCTCTTCATCGCGGGGGTCGCGACCCTGGGTGCTGCCGGCCGGACCCCGCCCTCATTGTTCGTACTGGCGGGTCTTGTCCTGACGCTGCCTGCCCTTGCCGAGCGCCAGCAAGGCCGCTGGGCATGGAGCGCTCTGATCGCGTCGGTGGCGCTGCTGCCGTTTTCATGGTCGCAGCAGATCGACGCCCGGATTCAGATGGCAACGCAGCGCATCGAGCGACTGGGCAGCGGCCCTGACTTGGAGCTCGAGGGTCACTTGCAGCGGCTCGCCGCCGAGGCGCTGGTGCTCGATGGATTTGATCCGGAACCGGTGGAGCTGCTCTATGGCGCCTGGCGAGCGAGTGGCCTTGCCGCCTCAGGGTACCCGGTCTGGTTGACCCTGTGGAGCCAAGGCGCACCGCCGCAGGACCTGCGGATCGGCACACGCCTTGTCGCTCGGCCGGTCACGGGGCCTGGGGCACGCCCGTCATCGGAGCCTGAGGTACCTCGAACGGTGCGGGTCAACAGCCTTGACGTGCACTACCTCGTCGAGGTCCCGCTGTCTGGCGGGCGCACGCTCACCGGTGTCGTGCCACCGTTGGGCTTGGGGGGCAGCGAAGTGCCTTTGGGCCCGTTGTTTGGTTCGCTTGGTCCCGGCGGTGCGTCGCCTTTGGAGTTGGCTCCCTTGGCTCCGGCAGACGTGGCTGCGCTGCCTATCAGCGAGGGTGAGGCCACGAGCTGGCGTCGGACTCCCGATGGGTGGCAAGGCACGTTTGTGGTCGAGGTCGCTGGGGTGCCCCATCTCGGTCGCTACCTCATCGCGCAGGCTGGAGTGTTGGTGCTGGCGGCCGAAGCGGTGCTCGTCATCGCATTCAACGTGGCGATGCTCATGCTGCTGCAATTGCTCGCGCTGCTGATCGAGGGGCGCGGAGGCATGGCGGTTCCGGCACGGACCCTGGCCTTCAATTCGTTTCGGGTGCGCGTCACCTTTGCCCTCTTTGCGTTCTTTGCACTCTCCAACCTGATCTTCGGCAGTCTCGCGTATCGCACGATCACCGAGGCCTCGCGTCGCGCCGCCGAGGTCTTGGCCACACAGCTCGTCTCTGAGATCGATGCGACTCCGGCAGAGCCTGCGGGCTCGCCTGTCCGTCCGGCGATGCTCTCGGGAACCGATGTCCTGACGTTCCGCCAGGGCGAACTCTGGGAGGCCTCGATCGATGAGCTGGTTCAGCTCGGTCTCTACGACGGATGGCTGCCCTACCCGGTGCACCGAGCTCTCGAAGATCGCGAGGCGTTGCTTGAGACCAGCGAGGGCCGAATCGGCGGCTGGGATCATGTGGTCGCGTTTCGTCGCCTGGGTGACGCCGAGGTCGTTGGGGCCCCCGTGCCCCTTCAGGCGGGAGCCACGGCCCTGCGCAGCGGAGAAGTAGCGGCGCTGCTCACCGCGGCCGTGCTGCTCGGGGCTGGACTCTCGTTTCTGCTCGCCCTGCTTGTCGGTCGTGCGCTGACCTCACCCATCGAATCCCTTCGGTTGGCGTCTGAGCGCGTGGGTCGAGGCGACCTCGCCGTCCGTCTCGCGCCCACCCGCGGCGACGAGTTCGGAACGGTGTTCGAGGCTTTCAACCGCATGGTCGAGCGTCTGGGCATTACACGCAGCGAACTGCTGCGCACGTCTCGTCGTACCGAGGCCATTGTCAACGACGCGGCTACAGGCGTGGTGGCCTTTGACGTCGAGGGTCGTGTGACCCTGGCCAATGCACGCGCACGCAACTTGCTCTCCCTTGCGCTCGACGTCGGGGCGACGCTGGCTGACGAGGTCGATCAGGGCCGGGCCGACGAGTTCATCTCGTGGATGCAGTCCGGCTTCGGGGCGGCCGAGATCGAGGCGGCAACCGAGGTGGTGCATGCGGGCCGCAGGCTGCGTGTGCGTGCCCGACGCATCGGGCCTGAGGGTGAGTTTTCAGGTTCGGTCGTCATCATCGAAGATGTAACCGACGAGCTGCGCTCCGAGCGGATTCTGGCCTGGGGAGAGATGGCTCGGCAGGTGGCGCATGAGGTGAAAAATCCGCTGACGCCGATCAAGCTCTCGGTGCAGCACCTGCTTCGGGCCTGGACCGATGCCCGGTCGGACTTCGGCGACATTTTACAGTCCAATGCCTCGGCCATGCTCACCGAGATCGATCGTCTGGCCGGCATCGCGACGAGCTTCTCGAGGTTTGGCGCCCCAGCGCCTACGTCTGATGTTCCTCTCTCTGCGGTTTCGCTGCCGCAGGTCGTCAGCGAAGTGTTGGCCCTCTATCAGAGATCCGAAGACCCGGTACGCTTCAGTGGACAGCTGCCCGACGACTTGCCGCGCGTGATGGCGCGTGAGACCGAAATGAAAGAGGTATTGGTGAATCTGCTCGAAAACGCACGGGCGGCCGTGTCGAGCGCCGGCGATGTACGTGTACGGGCATCGCTGCAGGGTGATCGGACGCGAGGCGAAGCGGTCATCTTGGAGGTCGTGGACAACGGGAGCGGGATTCCGGCCGATCAACTGCCGCGTATC
Organism: uncultured Gemmatimonadaceae bacterium; assembly: GCA_964453545.1. Classification (GTDB taxonomy): domain Bacteria; phylum Gemmatimonadota; class Gemmatimonadetes; order Longimicrobiales; family Gaopeijiaceae; genus Gaopeijia. Next base: position 1,169 of record CAYVPD010000023.1, on the reverse strand, counting down.
TTCGAACCCCATTTTTCGACGCGGTCGTCAGGTACGGGGTTGGGCCTTGCGATCGTCCGCCGCCTTGTCGATTCGTGGGGAGGCCAGGTGGAGGCACGGAGCGTGCCGGGCGCAGAAACTACGCTGCGCTTGCTGCTTGTGCCCGAAACGGAAGCAGGGAAGACGCATCGTTACCCCTCGGGGTCTGGCACCAACGCGGACGATGCCTCAAGTTGAAGAACTCACCCTCCGCTAGATGCCGACTCGATCGGCGAGTGACTGCATGACCCCTTCTGAATTTCCAAGCTGGAGCGTTGGCCCGTCGTCTTCTGCCGTAGGGCAGCAAGACGCCGCGTTTGACGGTCTGGAGTCCGGAAATGTGGGTATCGACTTCAGTCGGTGGATTGCGGCGCACGCCCATCCGCTTGCCGAGCGTTGGTTCGCTGGTCTCAAGCTCGGTCCAGCTTCGAGTCCTCAGCAAGACGGTGTGCACGAGGTAATTTCGGCGTTCTTCGATGTCTTGCTCGAGCTTCTGCCCCATGCGGTTGGCCCGCTACGCGATAGCGTGGAGCCCCTGTGGTCACAGGCTGCTGAACTCTATGGCACGTTTGCTGCGCAGCGCGGACTGGCGGCGGGTGAGGTAATCGAGGAGTTCCAGCTGCTGCGTGAGGGTATTCTGCGCCTGCTGTGGGCCGATCCTCCCGAGATCGAGACAGACCGCATCGCTCTGCGAGAGATTTTGCGCCTCAATCGAGTGCTCGACCGAGGGGTGACCGCGGCGAGCGTCGGGCATACCGATGCACTGTTTTTTGCCCTCTTCCAGAGCTCCGGGCTGCCCCAGCGCATGTCTGATGATCTGCGCTACGAGATGCGTGAGCAGCTCCAGGTGCTGCGGCACGAACTCAAGACGGTGGTCGCCGCCGCGGCGAAGTCCAGCAGCCATCGCTCATGACCCCGTCGGGTGCTCAGGGCACCGGAGACATGGATCCCCGGGAGTTCAGGGAGCATGCGCATGCGGTCGTCGACTGGATTGCCGACTACCTGGCCGGTGTCGACGAGCTTCCCGTGCTTCCTGCTTTGGAACCGGGCGAGCTTCGAGGGGCGCTACCCGCTGTGCCTCCGGTGCAGGGCGAACCGATGGAACGAATTCTGCGGGACTTTGACGAGCTGATCCTGCCGGCGGTCACGCA
>CAYVPD010000022.1:0-11643 GCA_964453545.1 uncultured Gemmatimonadaceae bacterium | reverse complement strand
GCGCGTTGGTCAGCTGCTCGAAGAACAGCAGGAAGCCCTCCATCACTCAGGAACCTGAACGAACGGTGTTCCGCAGCACCCCTACGTGTTCGACTTCGATGTCAACGACGTCGCCATCATCAAGAGGCATCGTTGTCTGGGGTGTGCCCGTATAGATCACGTCGCCCGGCTCCAGGGTCACATACCGGGTGACGTAGGAGATGATCTCGGCCACGTCATAGATCAGGTCGGAACTGCGCTCACTCTGCCGAAGCTCTCCATTGACCCGGGTCTCGATCAGCAGATCGTCGGGGTCAACACCGGTCACGATAATCGGGCCCAGAGGAGAAAACGTGTCTGATGCCTTGGCCCGAAACCACTGAAGATCATTGGCCTGCCAGTCACGTTCACTCAAGTCGTTCCCAGCGGTGACGCCAAAGACATACGACAGGGCGTCTTCCCGGGATACCTGATGCGCACGCCGCCCGATCACCAGCACCAGCTCACCCTCATAGTGAAGGTTTGTGGCGCCTTCCGGACGAATGATGTCGTCGCCTGGGCCCACGATCGAGCTCGGGAATTTTGCAAACAGACCTGGCTCGGGTGGGCGCGGGCGACCCTGGAGGTGGCTTTCGAAATTGCGCCCCACCGCGATGACCTTGGACGGCGTCACGGGCGCAAGAAGCTTCACCTCTGCGAGATCATGAACCCGCTCGGTCGGCCGTGGTGCATTGAATAGATCGCCATCGAGCTCGCGCACCTGCGACCCTTCGACCTGCGCGTAGACCACCCGGCCATTGACCGCAATCCGCGCGTACCGATGGACGCCCCGCTCCTGTGCTCGCAACTCGCCTGGAACCAGGCAGGCTGAGAGCGCCACGATGGAGGCGGCTACCAGAGTCAAGAGAGACGAACTCTTCACATTGCGCATCGCACAGCCTCCAGTCGGGCCGGGGTGGAGCTTCAGTTGTTCTTGGCGCCCTCGATGATCCAGCGACGAATCAAGTCGATCTGGTCTTCAGACAGAGGATCGCCGTCTTCAGGCATGTCACCCGTGACTACAGACTCGAGCAGGTAGCTCTCGTCAGGATCGCCCGGGACAATGACTTCGCCGAACTCTGACCCGGCCATGACCGCCTCGTACGACGTGAGGTCGAGCTGCGCCTCGGTCACGATCTCGCCGTCAACTTCGGCGCCATGACACTCGTTGCAGGTGGCGGCGAAGATCGGCGCGATGTCGTTGCTGAAGCTGACCTCAGCACGCTCAGCACGCAGGCGGGGCGCGAACGCTGCGACCGGCACGACAGCCGCAACCGACCGAAGCAATGCGTGAGTGCTCGCAGAACGAACCACCCGGCCCGAACCCGCGGACTGCAGGGCCGCCTCAGGCTGGTCGCCTGAAACCTCTGCCTCGGCGTCCGTGCCACCTCGAGAGCGGCTGGCACCCATCTGCTGCTCCATACCTTCGGCCCATGCGATCAGCACTTGGCGCTCTTCGGCGGTCAGGCGGGCCTCCGGATGCGCAATCAGGTAACTGGGCATTGGCATGCTCTCCTCCGCGACCTCTTCACCAATCTCACGTAGCTTGCTCGTCTGCCGCCTCGTGCTCTGGTCACTCCAGCGAGACAGGTTCAGATGCTCGCGGCCCTCGTTTACATGGTCAGCCAGAAACCACGACGCGGGCGCGATGTAGCCGTACCACGGCCAGCGCGTGTTGTTGGTGTGGCAGTCGGCACAGGCGCGATCAAAAATCTCGGCGACCTGAACGTCTTCGATGACCAAGGGGCCTGCATCTTCAGGCACCGAACGGTCGACCGGTACGAGTTGAATCACACCAAATGTCGCAACCAGGATCGCGCGCACTCCGTTACTCATTCCACGACCTCAGCAAGACACGCAGTTGTGATTGTTGATCGAACCCAGACGCTCCAGCAGCGCCACCGTCTCGGGGAACGGCTGGGTGCGCTGGACCGGGCCATTGGCCATGTCGGCGGTCGTCTGCCCCGCCCGGCTGACCAGTGTAACGTCGGCTCCCATCGAGACAAGGTACTCGATCACCTCATTGTCACCCCGCGATGCCGCGTGGTGAACCGGTGAATACCCGTTATGGTCGCGTGCGTTGACATCGGCGCCCAGCACTTCGACGAGATACTTGACCGCGGGCAGCCAACCACTAGGAGCATGCTCATGCGAGTTGCCGGCGAATCCCAACCCGTAGCCGACCCCCGTAGCCGCGTGAATCGGATAGGCCGCAGGTCCGCCAATCGGTACCGGTGGGAGCCCTGACGGATCTTCTCCTTCGTCGGTATCTGCCGAGCGACGGCGACGACGTTCGGGCACCTTGGAGGTAGGAATGTTGGGGTCAGCACCCGCCGCAACCAGCAGCTCCATCGCCGGAATGTCGAGGCCATAGGCCGCCCGCCAGAAGGGTGTGGCGCCGCGAACATCGATCTGCAACAGATCGAAGTTATAGCCCATGTACCACAGGTGCTTGGTCAGGCGCTGGTTTACATCAGCGCCGCTGTCGATGAGGCGCTGCATCACCTCGAGATAGGTCGCCTCTTGCTGCTTGTACGCTTGCTGCTGTGGATAGCGTGACTTCGGAGACCATTGCGCGTTGATGACGGCAAAGAGCGGCCCGGTGCCCGCCTGATCTACAATGTTCGGGTCCGCGCCCATGTCGAGCAGACGCAGGCCAAGGTCGAAATGTCCATTGACCATCGCGCTGAGCAGAGGCGAAGTATTCGTACCGGCGCTCGGCTGATTCAGATCAGCCCCACCCTCAAGCAGGACGAACACGGTCTCGTCGTGCCCCTCACGCACGGCATGAATGAGCGCCGTGTTTCCGCCCTGCGCCGCGACGAGGTCGGCGTAGGAGAGCGGTTCGGGATCTTCGATCTGACGATTTGCGCTCTCTGAAACCTCGCGCACCTGATCGGCGATGTTGGGCAATCCATCAGGAAACGGATCGGGCTCCCCACGCATGCGCGCCGTGCGTCGCTGCTCTGCCATGCGGTCGCGCATGGCACGCTCGATGATGTCTTCAACGCGACTAGTTGCGCCCGGATCAGCCCCGGCGTCCAGCAACGCCTGAACTGCCGCGGTACGACCGTACGACGCCGCAAACATCAAAGGCGTCTGCTCCCAAGCACCCTCTCGCACGTCGACGTCGACGCCAGCACCAAGCAGCGCTTCGATGGCCTCTACGTTGTCAGTCTCGGCAGCGAAATGCAGCGCCTGTGCACCGCGGCTTGTCGTCGTGGCCCCCGGGTCAGCACCCGCAGCCAACAGCAGTCCGACCACCTCACTGCGCCCACTGCGGGCTGCCAGATGAAGCGGCGCGTAGTTCCCAAGTCGCGTACGACCCTCGACCTCGGCACCATGCTCCAGCAGAAGTGCTGCCAACTCGGCGTCTGCGTTGTAGGCGGCCCAGTGAAGGGCACTCATGCCATCGCCCTGGGTGGCGTTAATGTCGCCCCCCTCTTCGATCAGGCGGACAACCGCCTGAACATCACCTCGCTCGGCTGCATCTGCGACCGGCGCTTCGGGGCGCAAGGCCGCAATCATCACGAGTCCGAAAACCGCAGCAAACAGTGCACTGCGCAGAGTCAAAGTACGTGGCACCATGGTCCGTTATCGTGAAGAAGAGAAAGGTTGACCTCAGATCGAGAAGACGCCGTTGCTGTCGCCGAAGCTCTCCATGTCGTTCATGCCGAGCTTGTGCGCCAGATCAAGCATCACGTTGGCCATGGGCGTTCCCGCATCGGCGCGCACGTGCTTCTCTCCCTCGAGCGTACCGCCGGCTCCACCGAGCACGATGAGCGGGCAACGCTTGTGGTTATGAACGTTGGGGTTACCCATCGGCGAACCGTAGACGATCATCGTGTTGTCGAGCATGCTCGAATCGCCCTCTTCGATCTGTGCCAAACGATCAAGGAAGTAGGGCAGCATGCCGACGTGGTACCGGTTGATCTCGGCGAAATCGATGATGTTGCGCGGGTTCTCACCGTGGTGCGAGGCCGGATGGAACGGCTTGTCGACGCCACTCTCCGGGAACACGCGAGCCGACGAGTCGCGGCCCATCTTGAACGAGAAGACCCGCGTCGTGTCTGACGCAAAGGCGAGCGCCTGCAGATCGAACATGAGCTCGACGTGCTCGCGGAACGAATCAGGCACGCCGGCCGGGGCCTCAGGCAGGTCGCGCACCTCGCCGCTGGTGTTGTGAGCTACCACAGCATTGATACGCCGCTCGATTTCCCGAATGGCCTCCAGATAACGCTCCATGCGCTGCCGGTCGGCAGGCCCGAGCATGCGGTTGAGCTCAGCCACACGACCGGTAATGAAGTCGAGCACGCTGCGATTGGAGCGACGCCGCGCCTCACGCTCGGCAATGCTTCCGCCCGCCCCGAAGAGCTGGTCAAATGCGACCCGCGGATCACGGATCATGGGGAGCGGCTGCGTCGGCGTGGCCCAAGAAATGGTGTCGGTGTAGACGCAGGCATAGCCGTAGGCACATCCCCCGGCCTGGTCCACATTTTCGATGCAGAGCTGCATCGACGGAATCGGTGTGTCCTGGCCGAAACGCTGGGCGTACATCTGGTCGATCGAGACACCCACCTCGACGTCAGAGCCCTCGGTCTGGTGCGGGTGCGACTGGGTCAGGAAAACCGCACTCGACCTGAAGTGGTCACCGCCCACCTCGTCGGCATCGAAGGCCTCAGCCATGCGCACATCGGTATCACTGACGATCGTCAGGTACTTACGCCACGGATCCAGCGGGCTGAGAGAGCTCGTCGACAGGTCGAAGTCGCGCCCCACCTGTGCCGGCGACCAAAGGTGCTGAGAAGCACCAAATTCACTCGCCCCTGCTGCACCGTGAACCATTTCAATGCCCACAAAACGCGTCGGCGTCGACATACCGCCCTGCGCGAAGAGCCGTCCCGCCGGCAGCATCGCCTCAAGAAAAGGAAGCGAAATCGAGGCTGCGGCGCCGCGCAAGAACGTTCTGCGGGGAATCATTTTACCGGTGAGGAAAGTCATCTTTCGAATTCTCCGGACCCAGTCCTGATCAGTTTGCAGGCGATGTAGGGGGTAATTAAAGATCTGCTCAGTTCACAAACGTCAGTGAAGGACGGACGACGTCTCGACCTCAGAGTCGACGAGATTCGCCGGGAGCTTCTGAAGCTGGAAGCCCGGTGACATGACGACCCCTTCAACAAAGGTAGACACACGGTAGCCCGATTCTGCTGCCTGTGCCGAGATGTCACGAATGGTAGGCATGTCGAAGTACTCGACACGCCGCCCCATCGCGTAGGCCATCAGGTTCTCCGTGAAGGTGCGAACGAAGGCCTCCTGGTACCGCAGCAGACCTTCACGAAGCGCATCAGGACCTGTCAGCGGCATGCCATCAAACAGTTCGCCTTCGACGACGATCGGGTTGAACGCATCTTTGATACGCCAGCGGCCGGTCACGTCAAAGTTCTCAAGCGCGAGACCGATCGGGTCCATCATGATATGGCACGCTGCACATACCGGGTCTGCGCGGTGCTTCTCGAGCTGCTCGCGAACCGTGAGAATGCGGCCCTCATCGGCGCCCCCCTCGAGCTCAGGTACGTTTGGCGGCGGCGCCGGTGGCGGGCTACCAAGCAAGACCTCCATCACCCATTTGCCCCGCAGCACCGGCGAGGTGGTGTTGGCGTGCGAAGTGAGTGTGAGCACGCTGCCATGGCCCAACAGCCCACGACGCTCATCACTCGGATATTCGACGCGGCGGAAGGTCTCGCCGATCACATCGGGAATGCCGTAGTGACGTGCCAGACGCTCGTTCACAAAGGTGTAGTCGGCCGTCAGTAGATCGAGCACGCTGCGATCTTCGTCGACGATGTGGTTGAACAGCCGCACCGTCTCTTCGAGCATCGCATCGGCAAGCTGCTGGTCGTAGTCCGGGAACTTGACCTGGTCGGGGTGCACCTTGTCGAGGTCCTGCAGCCGCAACCACTGAGCTGCAAAACGCGTTCCGAGAGCCTCAGCACGCGGGTCTTCCAGCATGCGGTCCAGCTCGGCCCCGAGCACCGCCGGGTCTGAGAGGCGACCCTCAGCGGCTACCTGCAGCAGCTGCTCGTCAGGCGGCTCGGACCAAAGAAAGTAGGAGAGGCGTGATGCCAAGGCCTGGTCCGAAAGGCGGAAGGTGTTCTCCATGCCGGGCACCGGCGCCTCGGTTTCTTCAAATCGGAAGACGAAGTCGGGCGAAGCCAGCACTGCCTGCAGGGCGAGGCGCACTCCCTCTTCAAATCCGTTGTCTTCGACACCTGCGGCATACAGCGCCATCAGGCCGGACACATCGTCGTTATCGAGCGGTCGGCGGAAGGCCCGCGTCGCGACCCGCCCAATGATGGAGCGGGCGCACGCCTCGGCCTCGTCGCCACGCGAAGGATGGCAGGTGAAGATGGCCGCACGAGCCGGGTTTTCAGACACACCCGAAGCATTGTACGGGCCACCGACCACGAGATCGCGCAAATGCGCGAGGCTGGTGACGCCGTAGGAGTAGCCGATCTTGCGGTCAGCCAAACTCCAGTCATGCGGCGACAGCTTGTCTTCTTGGGGGCCTTCGAAGCCTTTGACAAAGGCCGCCGTTAGACGTCGAGGGCCAGCTGCGATGAAGATCGGCTTGCTCTGGATCTCAACGCCATTTGGATCGCTGACGTGCATAAACCGGTCGATGTCGAGCAAAGCAACTCGCTCACCGTCGACCGAGATCTCGAGCTGCTCGTCAAAGGGTGCCGTCTGGCCAAAGAAGCTACCCGTCGACTCATGCTGGAACGACATGCGGAAGACATACTCCCCATCTGCAGGGAAGATGTGCTCCACGCTAACACCACCCCGCGAACCAAAGGGAGCACCCGGTACCCGGTCACGCTGCGACGTATAGCGTGACACGGCATAGGTGACCTCGGCCGGCGCCGCATTGGCATTGCCCACGGCCAGGCGAGTGATCTCGCTGGCAGCCGCCATGTAGGCATCGAGCAGCGTCGGCGATAGCATCTGCACGTCGGCAATGTTGTCGAAATTCGCGCTCTTCGTATCAAGCGGCAGGTAATCGCCAGCGTCGATGTCGAGCCCGATCAGTGCCTTGACCGAGGCTTGGTACTCGGCGCGGTTCAGCCGCTGGAAGGTGCGAAAACCCGGATTGGGGTCTTCGGCCGCTGCCGAGTCGATACGGGTCTCCATCGAAGCGATGAACGCCTCCATCGCATCTTCGGCCGGACGACGGCGCCCCGACGGCGGCATCATGCCAGCGCGGAGCTTGCGAATCACCATCTCGGCCGTCTGCGGATCGGTCTCCGGATGATCGGCATCGAAGTCTTCGAGCGACAGGTTGCCTCGTCGCTGCCGGTCGCTGTGGCAACGATTGCAATATTCGTCGAGCACCTCATTTGCACTGGAGAAGCTCATGCGCTCGAACCCCTCAAGCTCTTCGGGCTGATGCACGAATCCTGTCACCACCGCCAGTGCTGTCCACCCCTCGGCGTCGCCAGTCGGCTGATCCCAGCCCACCAACGCATCAACCGCCAGCAGGACGGTCAGTGCGGCGACGAGAGTGTAACGGCTCATCGAGACTCCTTTGCAGGTACTATTTGATCAGACTGCAGAGTTGACAATACGGAGCCGATTCAGACCGCGCCAGTATCTGGGCTATGCCGCATCGGTTCCATGAGATTCCGCCGATGGGTCGGTGGCTTTCCGGCTGCCGCTTGCGGCTTCTGCCTTTCGACTGCCATTGTGCGTTTGAGACCGGCCCTCGGGCCCAACCTGCAACTCTTCGGAGAACCTGCAATGTCCGTACCTCAGCATGCTCGGCTGACGCTGCGCCGACTTTCCTTGCGCCTGCTTCCAGCGGCGCTGCTGCTCGTGATCACCCCGAGCCTTCAGGCCCAGAACCGCCCAGACGCGGCGGAGCGTGAGCGACGCTTGCAGGCGGAACTCGCAACGCCCACTCCGATCGCAGCCAAGAACACCATCTGGATCGAAGAGATGACGTGGATGGAGGTACGCGACGCACTGGCTGCAGGCAAGACCACAGCCATCATCTCGACGGGTGGCATCGAGCAGAACGGTCCCTTCACGGCTCTGAACAAGCACCATATCGTGCTTCGGGCCATGTGTGATGCCATCGCCCGCGAACTCGGCGATGCCCTCTGCGCTCCGATCGTCGACCTCGTGCCCGAGGGCGGCATCGAGAACCCGACCGGGCACATGCGCTACCCGGGCACCATCAGCATGCGTCAGGAAACCTATGAAGCCATTCTCGAAGACATGGCTGGCAGCCTGCGCACGCATGGATTCACTGACGTCGTCTTCATCGGCGACTCGGGCGGCAACCAGGGAGGCATGGAAGCCGTCGTCAACCGCATGAACGAGCGCTGGGATGACGCCCGTGCGCACTTCATTCCCGAGTTCTACAACTACGACGACGTACTCACTTACATGGAAACTGAGCTCGGTGTCGTGCAGCCCACCGATGACGGGGTTCACGACAACTTCTACATCAACTCGATCATGATGACGGTCGACCCGAGCGTGGTGCGCCTCGATCAGCGGCTGGCTGCCGGCAACGCCATGATCAACGGTGTGCCCCTGACCCCGTTGTACAAGACGCTGCAGGTCGGCCACAAGCTCATCGAGTTTCGCACGGCCGTCACGGTTGACGCGATCCGCAAGGCCATCGCTGCCAACTGAGATCGGGATGCCGTAATCGCGCGACAACCCCGTTGAGGTCGCACAAAAAAGGGGGCAGGTCAGAATCGTCTGACCTGCCCCCCTTTGTGCATCGGCCAAGGGCAGCCCTAAGCTCACCCACCGCCGGCTCAGCCTCCGTCGTGGGCGCTCCAGGCCTGTCGCACCATCTCGCGCACGTCGGCCAGCAACTGCTTGGCGTCGTACACGATGCCATCTTTTATCGTATACGAGATGCCGCCCACGCGACCGACCTCACCCGTGTCGTCATCGAGCTTCACGGCCCCGGTGCCGTAGAGCACCTTGAGGTTCTCGAGTGGATTCTCATCGACGAGCACAAAGTCAGCCTTCATGCCTGCACGAAGAACGCCGAACTCCGGCTCGAGCCCCTTGGGGTCGTGCAGCTCTTTGGCACCGTACATGGTGGCGCTGCGAATGACCTCGAGGGGATGGAAGCCCGCCTCGCGCAGCAGCTCGAACTCACGGATGTAGTCAAATCCGTAGAGCTTGTAGATGAAGCCCGAGTCCGAGCCGGTGGTCACAATCCCACCACGGTTCTTGTAGTCGTTGACGAAGTGCATCCACTTCTGGTAGAAACGCTTCCAGTGAAATTCGTCTTCGCTCGTCCAGTAGAACCAGTACGAGCCGTGGGCCTCGCGGCTGGGCTCGTAGAAGTCGAGCATCGTCGGTAGCGCGTAGTCGTCATGCCACTCGGCCTCGCGGGCGCGCATGACGTCTCGGCTGGCCTCGTAGATCGTCATCGTCGGGTCCAGACCAAAACCAAGCTCGAGAAAGCGATCCAGCGTGCGGTTCCAGAGCTCCGAGCCGGGCTCGGCGGCCTGATACCAGAGGCGGGCGACTTCGCCAAATCGATGCGACTCGTCATTGTAGTTGTAGTCGAGTCGCCAGTCTTGAATCGAGTAGTCGGTGAGCATCGACTCCATGAGCCCGTAATAATGGGTCATCATGTCGAGGCCGAGCTCAGCGGCATCGAGCGCGGTCATGCGGGCGAGACCGCGTTGATCGAGGTGTGCGACCGTACCCAGACCCTGCTGTTTGGCCTCATCGATGAGCGCCGCCATGATGTCAGGGTCGTAGGCGCCGAGCTTGAGGCCGTCGATGCCCACCCCGTCGATGCGCTGCTCTGCCGCCCAGCGCACCCAATCGCGGGCGACCTCGGGTGACGACGTAATGTTACCGCCATTCCACCCCTGTCCTGAACCGGGTCGTACATAGGCAAACATGCGTGGGGCCACGATCTCGTTGCGGGCCGAGCGAGCCTTTTCTTGCAGCGAAAATTCAAACGAGCCGAATCCAACGCCGCGGGCTGTCGTTACACCGTGAGCGAGCCAGAGCTTGTAGACATATTCGGGCTGGGGCGCCTTGCCTGAGTCGCCCGTGTGCGTGTGCATGTCGACAAACCCGGGCAAGACATACATGCCCGTAGCATCAATCTCATGCTCACCGGGGGCCGGGCGGCGGCGCTCGTTGATGGGCACACCAGGAAATCCGACCGAACGCACATCAACGATGCGATCCCCCTCGACCACGATGTCGACGGGCCCGATCGGCGGTGCACCGGTACCGTCAATCATCGTCGCACCTCTGATGACAAGGCGCTGATAGGGTCCGCCGCCCTCGTCGGCTCCGCGAGGTGTGGTGATCTGCATGCCCCCGCGGCCGTCTTGGGCGCTGACCGGCCCAGTGACCGTGCCCAGCCCACAGATCAGAAGCACGCAAACGGCGGCGCCGAAACGTGCCCATGACCCCTTTGGTTCCCGTGTCACCACTGTACGCTGCTCCTGCTGCATGCCCTCTCCTCGTTTGATGACCCCAACCTCGGCCTTTGCCTGCCGCAATCGGCGATGTTTGCTGATCGTGCGCAAGCCTTGCCCGTGCGCGCACGAGCGGGTTGCGTATGTTTCAAGACAAACGTCGAAGCATTGGCCATCGACGTCGGTGTCTTTATCAGCGTTCGCCGGGTTCATGATGCCACGTTCAATACATTCCATCGGTCCGGCCCCGTCTCAGGGCTCGGGGCGTGAGCGCAGGATCGGCCGACGTTGGCGCCGTGCTGCCGTTGTAATGGCGATCGGGTTGGGCGTGGCATGCACAGAGTCGACGACCGACCCTCTCATGTGCACCATGGAGTTTCGGACGCTCGCGATTCAGGTGCAGAGCTCGACGGGTGAACCCGTGCTTGATGCCAGCATCGAGGTGCTGCGTCGCGACACCGGCTCGCTCTGGCCCGCAACCGGCTCCGAAAGGCTCATTGATCCGGTTCAGGGCTGGTACGCCGTGATCGACGACAGTCACCTTCCGCTGATTGAGCGCAACGAGCAGGTGCCCCTCACGATTTCTGTTTCGCGCTCGGCATCGGCCAACGTCGTAGCATCAGCAGACTGGATTGTTACTTCTGACGGATGCCATGTGTCTCGCGTGACCGGGCAGGACCGTCTGATGGTGGCTGGAGGCCCGAGTTGAAGCGCCAAGCCGGTGAGACTTCACACTCGAGACCCCTTCGGGGCACGCGGCTGCGTCCCGCTGCCGCACCGCTCGCGATCGCACTGCTCACCCCTCTGGGGCTCGACACGCTGACGCTCGCCTCACGGGAGCCTGACGACATCACGTGGGCCGACGACATCGCCCCCATTGTCTTTGAGAACTGTGTCGGCTGCCACTTCCCGGGCGGAAGCGGCCCATTTGCCCTGACATCGCACGAAGAGGCCGCGCAGCGTGCCGATCGTATCGCGCGCGCCGTGGCCAGCGGCCACATGCCTCCGTGGCTGCCCGATGCCAACGGGCCACGTATGGTCGGGGAGCGACACCTGAGCCCCGACGAGATCGACCTCTTCGCCCGCTGGGCCGACGCCGGTGCCCCTCGGGGTGACGCCAAGAACGAAGCATCGCTGCCAAAAATTGAAGGCGGAT
>CAYVPD010000021.1:0-12228 GCA_964453545.1 uncultured Gemmatimonadaceae bacterium | reverse complement strand
TCGAAATGCGGCAGCGCATGGGTGTGACTGATGGACTGGTACGTCTGAGCGTTGGTATCGAAGCCACAGACGATCTGATCGCCGACCTCGCTCAGGTGCTGGACTGACCGAGAGAAACCCTCGCAACCGACAATGCGTAGGACCCCGGGTAGCGGACTGCGTACCGCACTCCTTGATCAAGAGGCTTCATGATGGATACCCACGACGGCACGACCCCTACCCCGGGCGATGCGCCTCGGGCACGTCGCATTTTTACCGAAATCGCTCCCCGAGCTTGGGAACATCCGGCCGACAAGGCAGCGTTGCAGGCCCTTCGTCGCCTGCCGGTCTTCGACGAGGTGCTGCGCAAGCTCTTCGGCATCTTCGGCGAGAAGCCGATCCGGCTCGCCTTCCAGGCCAACGCTGTGAAGGTGGGACCGAACCAGTTCCCGCGCATTTACGAGATGTATCGCGAGGTATTGAAGACCCTCGACGTAGAGCGGGAATACGACCTCTTCGTCTCGCAGACGCCTATCGTGAACGCCGGCGCCTACGGCATGAAGGAGCCCTTCATCATCTTGAATTCGGGCACGGTGTCTCTGCTCGATGACGAAGAACTGCGCTACATCATCGGGCACGAGCTGGGGCATATCGTCAGCGACCACGTGCTGTATCGCACCATGTCGGTGCTGCTGATCCAGCTCGCGAGCATGGGCTTCCCGATCGTCGGCCTCGCGGCTCGGGCCGTGCTGGTCGGGCTGCTGGAATGGTCGCGCAAGAGCGAACTGTCGTCTGACCGCGCAGGGCTGCTGGCCGTGCAAGACCCCGACGTCGTCATGCGCACGATGCTCAAGATGGCGGGCGGGGGCGACACCGATCAGATGAATGTCGGCGAGTTCATTCGGCAAGCGGAGGCCTATCGTGATACGGGCGACGTGGCCGACCAGGTGTTCAAGATTTTGAACCTCATGGGGGCGACGCATCCGTTCTGGGTGCTGCGCTTGTCGGAACTGCGCACGTGGATCGAAAGCGGGGCCTATGACCGCATCTTGCGCGGCGAGTATGCCCGCCGCAGCGAGCCCGATCCGTCATATGAACACGACCTGCGCGAAGCCGCCTCGGCCTATGCTGAGGGCGCCCGCGATCTGCTGGACCAGATGGGTGACGCCGCACGGCGCATGGGAGAAAGCTTTTTCGGAGGTTTCCGGCGCTGATGCGCATTTTGATCGTAGGCAATGGCGGGCGCGAGCATGCGCTGCTCTGGAAGCTGCGCCGCGACCTTCCCGGCGGCGAGTTTTTCGTCACCCGCCCCAACGCGGGCATGCTAGGCTTGTGCACCCCCGTCGAAATCGCCCCGACCGACATTGAAGCGCTCTCCGGCTGGGCCGCCTCGCAACAGATCGACCTCGCCGTGATCGGGCCCGAAGCCCCGCTGGCGCTGGGATTGGCCGACCGCTTGCGCAAGAAAGGGGTGCCGACCTTCGGACCCTCCAAAGACGCGGCACGCATCGAGAGCTCCAAGGCGTGGGCCAAAGACCTGATGATCAACGCAGGTGTGCCGACGGCCGCCTACAAGGTCTTCACCGATGCCGATGAGGCCGAGTCGTTCATACGGGCCGAGGGTGCGCCGATCGTGGTCAAGGCATCGGGTCTTGCCGCGGGCAAGGGCGCCGTCGTCTGCCACGACGTCGATGAAGCGGTCGAGACGGCGCGCAGCATGCTGTCTGACTTTGCCTTTGGCGAAGCCGGCCGCGAAGTGGTCGTCGAAGAGTTCATGGAAGGAGAAGAGCTGTCGGTCTTTGGCATCACCGACGGCACTGATGTGGTGCTGCTGGTTGGCGCGCAGGACCACAAACGCATTGGTGAAGGCGACACTGGTCCCAATACCGGCGGGATGGGCGCCTATGCGCCCGTGAGCCTCGCGACGCCCCGCCTGATGACCGAGATTCGCGAGCGTGTCTTTCGCCCCGTACTCAAGGCCATGCGCGAGCAGCAGTGTCCCTTTAAGGGTCTGCTCTACGCCGGCTTGATGTTGACGCCGAGCGGTATTCGTGTCGTGGAGTTCAACTGCCGTTTCGGCGATCCAGAAACGCAGGTGGTCTTGCCCTTGCTGGAGAGCTCGTTGCTCGAGCTGATGCTCGCCGCGGTCGAGGGCGATGGACTCAGCCGTCTCGTGCCCCGCTTCAAGACGGGAGCGGCGGTCACCACCGTGGTCGCGGCTGCGGGCTATCCTGGCGCGGTCGAGAAAGGTCATGCAATCGATCTCTCAGCCGTGCCTGATGAGGCCGACGTGGTCGTGTTTCACGCGGGAACGCAACAGACCGACGGAGTCGCAGTGACCGCCGGCGGGCGCGTTTTGACCTGCACCGGACTCGGAGCTGATATGGCGGCTGCGGCCGAACGCAGCCGCGCTTCGGCCGCGAACGTTCGCTTCGACGGCGCCCAGTTCCGGCGTGACATCGGTTGGCGCGAGCAGGCACGCACCCCCGCAGATTCCTGAAACCCGAGCGAGAAGTGAAGTCATGATCATTACCACGACGAACACCATCGAAGGCCGCAAGGTCACCGACTACCTCGGCGTCGTGACCGGCGAAACCATCGTCGGAGCCAACATTCTGAAAGACCTGCTGGCCGGTGTACGCGATATCGTAGGCGGCCGCTCCGGTGCCTACGAAAAAACGCTCAATGAAGCGCGTGAGATGGCCATCCGCGAAATGTCAGCGCGGGCACGTGAGCGCGGTGCTGATGCGATTCTCGCGATGGACCTGGACTACGAAGTGCTCGGTGCCGGCAACGGCATGCTGATGGTGACGTGCGCCGGCACGGCGGTAAAGCTCTCGTCCTGAGTCTGCTGCACCTGCCCGCCCGTGCCTGAACTGCCCGAAGCCGAGACCCTGGTACGTGGTCTCCGCCCGCTGATCAGCGGGGCGACCATCGATACGGTCGACGTCCACCATGCCGACGTGTTGCGCATGGCGCCGGACGCGTTTTCTGAGCGGGTGGTTGGACGCCAGATCACGGGTGTCGGACGGCGTGCCAAGAATGTGCTGCTGCATCTCAACGACGGCGAACTGGTGGTCAATCTGGGCATGACGGGCTGGCTGGCGCCCTTCGGCTTTGACGATCGCGAGCGCACTCGCCCGACCCACCCCGCCATCACTTTTGCCATGATCGGCGGTGCGCGTCTGGTCTTTGACGACGTGCGCCGGTTCGGCTGTGTTGAGGCACTTGATTCCGAGACGTGGCAGGCCCGGTCGGACCAGATGGGTCCCGAGCCGCTCGAGGCCGACTTTACCGTCGAAGTGCTCAGTGCCTCGCTAGGCCGGTCCCGCACCCCCATTCGCAATTGGCTGCTCGACCAGCGGCGCATCGCAGGCGTTGGCAACATCTACGCTTGCGAGGCCTGCTTTCTGGCCCGCGTGCACCCGGAGCGCCCAGCGTCGACCCTGACGCGTCGAGAGGCCCAAGACCTGCGCAACGGCGTGGTTCAAGTGCTGTCGACCGCGGTGAACGCCGGCGGCACAACCATCCGCAACTACCGCAACGTGCATGGCGAGTCGGGTGCCTATGTCGATCGCCTGGTGGTCTACGGTCGTGAGGCACAGCCCTGCGTGGAATGCGGGGTCGCCATCGAGCGTATCGTGCTCTCAAACAGATCGGCCTTTTTCTGTCCCAGTTGCCAACGCTGAGTCCCGTGGGCCTTGCGGGGCGAAAGCGCCTTTCCGACGTTCTCCCTCTCGGCCTGCGGGCGCGGCGCTTCAATGCCCTGCCCCAACCGGGCCGGCAGTCCACTCCTCACCCTCTCGAATTCAGAGAACTCACCATGCGTCGATCCTTCACGTTTCTCGCCGTAGCGGGACTCTCGCTGGCCGCCTGTGCAGCGCCCGATGCCGGCTCGTCAGCCCAGAGTCCCGACGTGCAGCGCACGGCCCTGCATGACTACCGCATCACCACGGTGGCTTCGGGTCTCGTGAATCCGTGGTCCATGGCCTTTCTGCCCAGCGGAGACATGCTGGTCACGGAGCGCCCGGGTCGTCTGCGCATCGTGCGTGGCGGAGCCTTGCTCGATGCGCCGGTGGCTGGCGTGCCTGAGGTCTTTGCCGAGGGTCAGGGAGGGCTGCTTGATGTCGCTGTGCACCCCGACTTTGCCAACAACAGCTTCGTATACCTGACCTACTCCAAGCCGCTCGGAGACGGGCAGTCGTCGACGGCGCTGATCCGCGGGCGCTTCGAAAACGATGCGCTCATCGATGTCGAAGAGCTCTTTGTGGCTCAGACCCGCGGTGCCGGCCACTATGGCTCACGCATCGCCTTTGACGGCAACGGGCACATCTTCGTCTCTCTCGGCGACCGGCAGGTGCCTCCCCAGGGAGACCTCGAGTCCCACCCCGCCCAGCGCCTGACCGATCATCACGGCACGCTGATCCGCCTCAACGACGACGGCAGCATTCCCAGCGACAACCCGTTTGTGGGCCGCGACGATGCCCTGCCCGAGATCTGGAGCTGGGGCCACCGCAACATGCAGGGGCTGATCGTCGACCCTGCGACGGGCGACGTCTGGACCTCGGAGCACGGTCCGCAGGGTGG
Source organism: uncultured Gemmatimonadaceae bacterium (assembly GCA_964453545.1). Classification (GTDB taxonomy): domain Bacteria; phylum Gemmatimonadota; class Gemmatimonadetes; order Longimicrobiales; family Gaopeijiaceae; genus Gaopeijia. Next base: position 7,662 of record CAYVPD010000021.1, on the reverse strand, counting down.
TGACGAGCTGAACCTCGAAAAGGCGGGAGCCAACTATGGCTGGCCCGTGGTTGGCTACGGGGTGAACTACCGCACCGGGACCGCGATCCATGAGGGCACGATGCGAGAGGGCATGGAAAACCCGACGCACGTTTGGGTACCTTCGATCGGCGTGTCAGGGCTGATGCGCTACGACGGTGCTGCGTTTAGCGAATGGCAGGGCGACATCTTCTCGGGCGGACTCTCGGGGGCACGCGTTGACCGCCTCGAGATGGACGGACAGAGCGTCGTCGTTCAGGAGACCATCTTCCGTGGCATGGGACGCGTGCGCGACGTGCGTCAGGGCCCCGATGGTTTCGTCTACATCGCCATCGAGATGCGCGACGGTACACCGACCGACATTGTACGCCTCGAGCCAGCGAACTGATCGATCTCCGACCTGGCCGTCGGCCGCAGAAAAACAACGGGGTCGCGTGGGCAGCCTGCCCACGCGACCCCGTTTCGCATCAGCCGCTGCTCTGATCAGACCTCAGCCCAGTGAATGGCAGCAATACCAAAGGTGACGAGGCGATACCCGGCGTTGCTGAACCCGGCTTCGCGCAGCATCTCCACCAGCCGGTCGGGCCCGGGAAATTCCTTGACCGACTCCGGCAGGTACGTGTAGGCCCATGGGTGTCCAGACACGATGCGCCCAACAAGCGGAAGCACCTTGTTGAAGTAGAGCATGTATCCCGCCTTCACCAGCGAGTTGGGCGGCACAGTAAACTCCAAGATGATCAAGCGGGAACCGGGCTTCAGCACCCGGCGGAATTCAGAAAAACCCCGTGCGAGATCAGCCAGATTTCGCACTCCAAAGCCCACCGTAGCACCGTCAAAGCTCGCATCGGGGAATGGTAGCCGCAGACTGTCGCCGCAAACCGGAGCCACGGCCGCTCCAGAAAGTTTGCTCTGCCCAGCCACGAGCATGGGCTGAGCGAAATCCGATGCCACAACCCGCCCCTTGAAACCCGAGCGACGGGCGAGCTCAAGGCTCAGATCAAACGTCCCCGCACAGGCGTCGAGAAACCGTCCGGCCGGTGCAGCGGTCCAATTGAGCAGGTTCACCGCCTTGCGACGCCATGCACGGTCGATGTTCAGCGACAACACATGGTTCAACAGGTCATAGCGCGGCGCGATCTCTGAAAAGATCGTTCGCACCTGCTTCTCGCGGTCGGCACCCTTGGAGGGGACGGCTTCAGGAGTCACGGGCATGGAGGTCGCCTGAGAAATGAAACGAGGAGAACGGGCACCAGGGTCCGGCACGTTCGACGCGCAAAGCTACCCTCGGTCGGGTCGCGGTTCCATCCCCTGTGAAACCCGGCATGTCGACCCTTCGTGCGGCAGGGTATGTTCCATGCAGCCGCTGTTGATGGTTCGGGTTTTCTGCCCGACACCTCGTCTCTCTCCCGACGGGAGTCTGCAACCCTGGCTCGCCCTGACTTCAACACTCTTGACGATCGCTCCCTTGCCGTGCGTGCTGCGCAGGGGCAAGACGGCGCCTTTCGCGAGATCGTGCGTCGGTACGAGCGACCGGTCTTTTCTCTGATCTTGCGCATGGTGCGCGATCACGCGCTTGCCGAAGATCTGGCACAAGAGACGTTTCTCAAGGCATTTCGCGGCCTCTCGACGTTCAACCCGAGCTACAAGTTTTCGAACTGGATCTTCAAGATCGCCAACAACTTGGTGATCGATCACTTGCGGCGCCGCAAGCTCGATACGCGTTCGATTGACGGGGCGTCTGAAGCCCGCAGTGATGACGACCGAGCACGCACGTCGATCGTGTTGGAAGATCCCGGCGAACGGCCCGATGACTATGTCGAGCATCGTGAACTCGGTTCGCAGATCGAATGGGCGATTGGTCAGCTGAGGCCGGAATACCGAAGCGCGATTCTGTTGCGCCACGTCGAGGGGCTCAGCTACGAAGAGATTGCCGACACCCTGCAGCTGCCTCTGGGTACGGTGAAGACTTATATCCATCGGGCTCGTGGCGAACTCAAAGAGCTGCTGGAGAGCGTCGCATGAACCTGCGAAACCGGAGGGCCTCGTCGGCCGTAGGGTTACGCATGAATCGCCTCGGGAGACTTCTGCCATGAGCACTTCGCACCCATCTCACCTCGATGCCCTGCAGATGCAGGCGCTTCTCGACGGTGATCTGTCGGCCGCCCAAGCGGCCGATGCGCAAGCTCACCTCGAGGCCTGTGAGGCCTGCCGAGGCGAGTGGGTGCAGTGGCAGGCGCTTTTCGGGGCGCTCGATGAGGTCGGCTCATTTGCCCCCTCGGCCATGTTCGAGCAGCGCGTCATGGCAGCCCATGCTGCGGCGCAATCCAAAGTCTTGGCTCCGCGAACGCATCTCTCCCCGGCCCTGCTACAAGACCATGCAGAGGGGCTGCTGCGGGGCCGAGCGGCTCGACGGGCCACCGAGCATCTGGCGGCGTGTGAAGAGTGCCGCACGGAGCTGGCCGCCTTTTCAGCGGTCTCTCTTCGTCTCGGAGAGCTGGCCTCGCTTGCACCCTCATCGGGCTTCCAAGAGCGTGTGCTCGCCGCGCATCGCCTCGAAATGCTCACGGCGCTGTCCATGACGCAGCCCACGCCTCGCTCGACGCTACGGGCCCGCATTCGTCACATGGCGCGTTCTCTGAGCGGCAACTCGCCTCGCACGTGGGCCACGGTGACGGGAATCGCCCTCGGGCCAGCGATTCTGTTGGCGCTGTTTGTGCGTGCAATCTTTGCGCACCCGCTGGTCACCACCGAGACCCTGCTGACGTTCATTTCCCTTCAGGTACGTCCGGTACTCTCAAGCGTGCTGGACTCCCTCGTTTTCAGCGGTGCGGCGCGGGTCGCCCTGTTGCCCGACGGGCTGTGGTCGGCGCAGACCCTTGCCCTCGGAGCCACGCTCTTTACGGGCTCCATGCTTCTCGCGTCGTGGGTCTTCTGGCGCAACGTCTTCGCTCCTTCGTCTCTCTCCAAGGCATCTTCTCATGCCCGCATTCCGTTTTGACAGCGTGAGCCGGCGCTGGCGGGGGCGACCTGCTAGAGCCATCGTATTTTTCGCGGCGGTACTCGCCCTCCTTGCCGGTGCAGCGCTCTCGGCAGCTGCAGTGCCCATGTTGGCCGCGCAGCTTCAGTCGCCCGACAGCTCGCGGTCGATTGTGGGTCGGTCGGTGACTCTGGGATCTCGCCAAGCTCGCCTACGGGTCGACTTTGATCGGGGCCCGGCCCTCGAAGTCGGCATTGGCAACGGCCGTGTCGAGATCAACAATGAGGTTGCAGGTACCCTGCCTGCTGATGCCGCCCTATTCGAAGAGTGGTCTGCGCTGCTGACCGATCTCGCTGCGCTCGACGACGCCGACTTTGCCGCAGCCCTCATCGAGTGGTCGCCCAACGCGCAGGCCGAAGCCGAGGTGTTTGATCTGGCGCAGCAGCTCGACGAAGCGCTGGAGGCTCAGCTTGCTCGCGCCATCGTGCCGGCTGCGCCCGAAGCTGCGGCGCTTGAGGCTGCAGCCCGTGAAGCTGCCGCTGTAGCCGACGCTAACGAGGCTGACGCTGACGCCGCCGAGGTGGCCGCGGTCACCGCCGCCAACGCGCAAACCAACGAAGACCGTGACGGCCGCCCACGAGTTCGCGTGTCGGTTGATCTGGACGAGTCGTCGTGGTCATTCCGCCGCCCATTCCGGCGCGCTCTTCAAGGCATTGGCGGGCTCTTTTCGCGCGCGCTGAACCTGCTGATGCTTTCGCTTCTCGCCGCGGCGGTGCTGCACTTCGTGCCACGCAACTTCGAGCGCGTAGCTGAGACCGCGCGCCACGCGCCGGGACAGGCGCTCGCCGTCGGTGCGGCAGGGCTGTTTCTCTTTCTGCCGGCGTGGATTCTGGGCGGCCTGGCGCTGATTCTGACCATTATCGGAATTCCGCTGGTGTTGCTGTGGATTCCGCTGTTCCCCGCGGTCACCGTGGTGGCGTTGGGCTTCGGGTATCTGGCGCTCGCCCACAATGTGGGCAGCTGGGCCGTTCGCCAGAATCTGCCCTGGACCGATCGCATGCGGCTGTCGAATCCCCTGACCCTCTCCATCGGCGGGCTGGTCCTGCTGGCCAGCGGATTCATTGTGGCTGACGCGCTCAAGCTCCTGCCCTTCACCGGGGCCATCGAGCTGCTGATGACCGGCACCGCGTCGGTACTCAACGTGGTCGCGCTGCTGATCGGCTTGGGCGCTGTGATCATGACCCGTGGGGGTCGCCGTCACAGCGTCGCAGGTGCAGAGCCCTTCCGCAGCTACCGGGATTTTTCTGAGGATGCCGCGGTCGACACAGACCCGCTCGACGCCGATCCGGTAGACGCTGATCCGGTCGACGCGGATCGTGGTGACTTGGCCGATGACGCAACCAACCCCGACGAAGGCACTTCGCATGACTGATTTCACGTGGCGACGCCTGTTCAGGAGCAGATCGTTCAGGAACAGATCGGTCAAGAACAGGCCGCAGACCGCCGCCCTGGGCATGGTCGTCGCGGTCGCGGGACTGGCCGTCTTTGCTCCGACCCTCGCCGCGCAGAGCTCAGATACGGCAGGCGCTGAAGATGTCGTGCGCCTGATCTCGTCCCGGCGGGCCGAGGCCAGCGAAACCCCGATTCGCGCGTCGGTGCGCTATGGCGCCGGGTCGCTGTTCATTTCCCCGGGGCGCCCAGGTCAGCTCTACACCTTGGACCTCGCGTACGATGCCGAGGCCTTTCGCCCGGTGGAGAGTTTTACCAACGGACGGCTCGAGCTGGGCGTAGAGAGCGCACGGGAGTCTCGGCGGTTCAACCTCGACACCGACGCCGATTGGCAGATGCGCGTCGAGCTCGGAACCGGCATTGCCTACCTGCTGGACGTCGAGTTCGGCGCGGGCGAGGCCCGAATCGATCTGGGAGGGCTGCAGTTGGCTGACCTTACCCTGTCGGCTGGAGCCTCCAAGACCCGCCTCGACGTCTCGAAAGCCAACCCACAGATTCTGCCGCACGCCGAGCTCGAAATCGGTGCCTCAGAATTCACGGCACGAGGCTTGGGCAACTTGCGGGTGCAGCGGCTCGAGGCAGCCGTCGGCGTCGGCGAAGTGACGCTGTCGTTCGACGGTGCGGGCGTGGAATCGGGTGCCGTCGAAATCCAATTGGGGCTCGGTGACCTGACGATTGAGGTGCCCGAAGAGATTGGCATTCGTGTCGACAAGGACTCGTTTCTCGCGTCGTTCGACGCGCCTGGCCTCGAGGAGCGTGGGGGTCGCTGGTACTCGTCGAACTGGGACTCTGCCGAGCAGCGCCTGACCTTCGAGATCGACACAGCATTTGGCTCGATCCGATTCGTGCGTCTGCCCTGAGAGGTTGAAACCTGCGAGCTTTTCTCCGCGTAGAGATGAGTATAGCAAGCGGGCATCCGCAGCTTCCCCACCGACCTCTCGTCAACCGGAGTTCAAACCGATGATCAGCTCCCTGCTCACCTTCTTTGCCGTCGGATTCGTGACGATCATCGTCGCGAGCATCGTGCTCGCGATCGTGGGCTCCGTGATTGGCCTTGTGGGCTCGCTCGTCGGCTTTTTGCTCTTCAAGGTTGCCCCGATCCTGCTCGTAGGCTGGGCGGTCATGAAGCTGCTCGACCGCCGCAAGGCGAGTCAGCTCAGCGCAGCCGACCGTCGTTGGCTCGAACGCGACTGATCACCGTCTCGGCCAGGGCCTCCAGCGCCTTGGCTGCCTCAGACTCAGGGTACGCCGCCACGATCGGTGTGCCCTGATCTCCGGAGTCGCGCACCGACGGGTCCAGGGGGATGCGCCCCAAGAAGGGCACTTCCATCTCCGCTGCCAACGACTCGCCTCCGCCCCGTCCGAAGATGTCGTGCACCGTCGAGCAGTTCGGGCAGACAAACCTGCTCATGTTTTCGACGATTCCCAGCACACGGGTGTTCACGCGCTCGAACATCTTGATGCCGCGCCGCACGTCACCGGTCGCCACCTCTTGTGGTGTCGTCACCATCACGGCCCCGTCGAGGTCGATGGTCTGAACCAACGAGAGCTGAGCATCACCGGTGCCCGGGGGCATATCGACGATCATGACATCGAGCGATCCCCATTCGACCTGCTCGAGAAACTGCTTGAGAATTCCGGCAATGAGCGGCCCGCGCATGATGGCCGGCTGCTCCTTTTCAAGCAGAAAGCCAAGACTCATGAGCTTCACGCCATGGGCTTCCAAGGGCTCGATTCGCTCGCTGCCCTTCTCTCCCACCACCTTGGGCCGGCGGGTCTCGCCAAACATCAGCGGAATGTTGGGACCGTAGATATCCGCATCCATCAGCCCCACACGCAGACCCTGCCGCGCGAGCGCCACCGCCAAGTTCGATGACACCATCGACTTTCCCACGCCGCCCTTGCCTGAACTGACCGCGATCACGTGATCGGTGTCGGAGAGAATGCCCGGTCTCGGGGTCGGAGCGGGCACTGACCCCGGCTTCAGTCCACCCGATGATGCAGGCGCGCCACCCGTGCGAGGCAACTGCACGTTCAACTTGACCTTGCTGACGCCCTCTACCGCCTCGGCAGCCGCGCGGATTTCTTTGACCAGCGAACTCGGATCGTCGCTCTCGAGCGAGACCGAAAAGCGCACCTCGCCCGTCTCATCGACACTCAGCGCGCCAACCCGGCCAGAGGCGACGACGTCGGGGCCTCCCTGAGGATGGCTCACCTTGGAGAGTGCGTCGCGGACAGCTTGCTCGAGACGTGCGGGATCGATCGCCATGAGGTACCTGCGGTTGAAAATCGGGAATGCGGAGCGCGGAATGTAACCGCAGCCGCGAAGTCGCTTCAACCGATCGATGTCGCCGGGCGGGCATGATCCCTGCTCCGTTGTAGATGCTCCCCCGCAGGCCGCCCGCCCGTTGCCTCTCGGGGCACAGCCAACGACCTTCGACGCTGACCGATGACGGACCTGCTGCAGGCCCGCGATTCCGATCCAGACCCTCTTTGCTGGTGAGCTGCAATGAACGCCTTCACCCACGTACCGCCCGCCGAAAACGAACCCGTGCTCGACTACGCCCCGGGCTCGCCCGAACGCGCCGAACTCAAGCACACGCTCGACCGGCTCAAGAGCACTGAGATCGAAATTCCGCTGATCATCGGCGGCGAAGAGGTGCGGACCGGAAACGTGGCCGAAATCGTCATGCCCCACGATCACGGGCACGTGCTCGGGCGTTATCACATTGCGGGGCCCGCTGAGATCGAGCGTGCGATCGAGGCTAGTCAGACGGCGTGGCAGAGCTGGTCGCGCATGGCGTGGAATGACCGGGCGGCGATCTTTCTGCGGGCAGCCGAGCTCGCAGCGGGCGCTTGGCGGCAGACGCTCAACGCCTCGACGATGCTGGGCCAGAGCAAGACGGCCCACCAGGCCGAAATCGATGCGGCCTGCGAGTTTGTCGACTTTCTGCGGTGGAATCTCGAGTTTGCCGAAGAGATCTACGCCCAGCAGCCCGTCTCGGCCCCGGGCATGTGGAACCGCAGCGAGTACCGGCCTCTCGAAGGCTTCATCTACGCCGTCTCGCCCTTCAACTTCACCTCGATCGGCGGCAACCTCTGCACCGCGCCCGCAAGCATGGGCAACGTCATCGTGTGGAAGCCCTCGTTCAGCGCCG
>CAYVPD010000020.1:0-12476 GCA_964453545.1 uncultured Gemmatimonadaceae bacterium | reverse complement strand
ACCTCGGCCTGCGCAAAGTCGGTGTTGACCGTCACGTCGAGCACGAGGCCGGGACAGACCTCGCTCTTGAGGTCGATACCGACGTCGCCGGTGCCCGAGGTCTCGAGGTTGCCCGAGCCATCGTCGGTCTGCGCGCCACGGCCGGCGCCCAGCACAAACGGCTTGGCCTCGACGTTCAGGCGGCTCGATGGCAGGTCATCGAGCCCCTCGAGGCGCCCCGCGAGGCTCACGCGTTCGAAGCCGCCCCCCTCTCGATCCCATGACTTCCAGAGCATCTGCTCCTGCTTGCGTGCGACCGATCGCAGCACGTTGAAGCCCCAGGCGCGGCCATCAGATGGGTGACGCAGCGTGCGAAAGGGAATGGAAAATTCGGCCGACCAGCCCTCCGCCGTACGCGCGCCCGCCACCTGCCACACACCTTGCCAGTCGACGTTGACCTGCCGGCCCTCGTCGGTGAGCAGAGCATCGAACAGCGCCCCGTTCGGATTCGTGGCGAAGATGAAGCCGTTACGGTCGTCGTCGAACGGATCGAGAATCAGCGCCACACCGTCGTCACCCTCGAAGCGGGGGCCCCCGTAACGGGCCTGCAAGATGCGGTCGCGCTGCAGCGTGCGGGCCACGATGCGATCGGGCTCAGAGTCAAAGGCGAGCACGCCGATGTAGAGCCGTTCGGCATCCCACACCACACGCACCTCAGTGCGCTCGCTGGCCGCGACCCCCTCGAGCGGCTCACGCTGGCGGAAGTCGGTGATGGGCATCGCCTCGCGCCAAAACGCCTCGTCGAGCCGCCCATCGAGGTTGACCTGCGCACCCTCGGGTAACCGCAGCGACTGCAGCGATGGCTCGGTGCTGTCGTCTTGGGTCGGGGCTTGGGTCGGGGCTTGGGGCGGCGCTTGAGCCGTCGCGGGGCTGAGGAGCGCGACGGGCGCAACCAGCAGTGCAGCGGTGAGCGCGACGGCGACCGAGGCGCGCTCCGTGGTCAGAGCGACGCGACGGTGAAATCTGAAATTCATCAATGACATCTATGTTCAGGAACCGGAATCACGCTTGCGGTCCCAAGGAAGGCACTTGGAGGCGGCACTTCGTTGAAGACGTACCGGCCGCCCCTCTGTGACGGCGCACCGTGTTACCTTCGAAGCCGGTGAGGGGTTCACACGTAGCGGGCATTCACTCTCGTCAGGGCTGATCATGCGCATCATCGCAGGCCGTTGGGCCGGGCGTCATCTTACCTCTCCCGGCGGGCGCGTGCGCCCGACCTCTGAAGCTGTGCGCACCGCCCTGTTTGAGTGGCTCGAGCCCGTGCTTGAGGGCGCGCGGGTGCTCGACCTTTTTGCCGGCACCGGAGCACTCGGGCTCGAGGCGCTCTCGCGGGGGGCGGTCGCGGCCGATTTCGTCGAATTCGGTGCCCCAGCCCTGCACGCGCTCAAGGCCAACGTCGCCGCCCTGCGTGGCGGTGCCAAAGGATGGGGCCGTGATGCCGAAAAGCGCCCCGGCATCGTGCGCGTCTTCAAACAAGACGCGCTTCGTTTTGTGGCCGATCCTCGCCTCGAACGCTACGACCTGGTCTTTGCCGATCCGCCCTATGGCTCGGCGTTGGGTGCGCGCCTCGCCGAGCGCTGGCTCGAGGCCCCTTTCAGCCGCGTGCTGGTGATCGAGCACGCTGAGGGGGTCGAGCTTGGGGTTGGAGGCGCGGGCGCGGGCGGCGCGGGTGCGGGCGGCGCGGGTGCGGGCGGCGCGGGTGGGGGTGCGGGCCGCAAGAAGGGCATTCGAGTGCGCCACCGCACCCTCGGCGAGGGGACGGCGGTGACGCGGTTTGACGTGTAGCTGGTGGTGGGCGGAGGCGGCAGGTGACCGGTGGCGGCTACCCCGCCGTGAAGAACCGCGCGAAGGGCGCGGGGTCGACGTCGCGGGCCAGAGCAAACGAGTTCGGGCCGAGGTCGGCGACGCGGTAGCCGGCTGACTCGAGCATTGCCACGCAGGCCGTGCGGTCGTCGGGGCTCAGATGCGCGTTTTCGTAGACAACGAGCCGCGGCTGGCGCGCGGCAACATCAAACAGCTTTACGATCTCGAAATCGAAGCCCTCGGTGTCGACGAAGAGCAGATCGATTCGTCGCAGCCCGTAGCGCTCAAACAGCGTGTCGGTCGAGATGACCTCGACGCGCTCCTCACGAATGCGACGCGCTGGCTCTGTCGGGATTGCGACTCCCTCTTTGGCGGCTTGGCGCCGCACGTGATCTGATTCGATGACGCGCTCGAGCTGCTCACGCTGAAAGCTGGCGAGCCCCGTGGCCCAACGTGCGGTGCTGAAGCCGATCTGATAGAGGGGCATTTCGCCATCGGCGGGGCCGAGGGCAGCATTGACCGTCGTGATGCGGCGATTGCGGGCGTGCAGCGGCTGAAGCCATTCCCTGAACACCCCGGGCTGCGGCTCCAGCAGCACCCCCTGCCAGCGATCGCGGCGAATGAACTTGTGCAGCGGATCCCACTTGAGCCCGTCGTTGGCACCCACCTGCACCACGGTCAGCGGGGGCGCGGTGATGCGCGAAAAGGTCGAGAGCAGATCACCGAGCGAGCCCGGGCGGGGCGTGTGAAAGTGCCAATAATACCATCCGAATGCCCCGCCAAAGCGCCCGGCGAAGCCGAAGCGCAAACGATCGTACAAGGCGCGGAGTTGGTGTTTCACGGTTGAGCCCCCAGGTGTGGTGGAGGCGTCAATATACACCCCGCCTCACGGGGATGCCTGAAACTGTGGTTGAACAGGTACGTGAACTCTGCCTCACGCTTCGGGGTCATTGCCAAGTGTTGGTGCGACGACATCGGTCGCAGCACCCGCTTCTTCGTACCCATTCTGAGACCTGCACCATGACCCGTCTGTTGCTCTCCCGTTTGGCGCTTGCCCGGTTTGCAGCTGCCCCGCTCGCAGCTGCCCCCTTCGCACCCGTCCGTTTGTCGCATCAACTCGCCCGCAGAGGTCGTGTCGCTGCATCGTTGATGCTGATGCTGGGCGCATCGATGCAGATCGCGGTCGCAGGTGTGGCAGCCCAGGCGCCGCTCATGCCGGCGCTGCCGGAGCTGATGCCGGGTGCGACCTATGATCCGGCGATCCCGACGCTGGAGCAGGTTGTGGGCCACGCGCCGCAGCAAGAGATCACGGCGCCCGACGAGATGGTGCGCTACTTCGAAGCGCTGGCTTCGGCAGCGGGCAGCTGATTGCCTTTGCCGAAGACCCCAACTTCCGCAGCTATGCTGAGGCGACCCAGCTGCTCTTCGTCAACGCGGTGCTGCTGGGGGCGGGCAAGTAAGGGCGCGGCAGAGGCGCGTAGGGGCGGGCGTCGAACCCGCCCCTACAGCGCTTCCAGCGGATGCACGATTTCGCACCCTTGCTTGAGCCAGTGCTCGCGGAAGGGGTACTGCGATACCTCGTCGAGTGTGAGCGAGTCGGTCATGGGGTGCTCGAAGAGCGTCATTGTGCCCTCCTCTCTCTCGTGCATGGTGTAGCTGCCCGAGATCTGCATGTCGGCCTTCAGCCGCCGATCACCGTCGATCATGTGGGTCTGCAATAGGTGCGTGCTGTCCTGCCAGAGGTGCTCGGTCACCGTAAAGTCGACGACCGGCTTGCCCTGTGAGCGCATCACGATGCGAATGCGATCGGCGCGCTCGATGAATTGCGCATCGAGATCGCCAGACCAGGTCGGCATGCAGCGCGTTTCTTCGAGGTAGGCCCGCGAGGCCTCGCTCGTCGTGGCCGCAAGAAACGGAAAGAAACCGGCCTTGGGAAAGCGCGCCCAATCTGGCACTCCCAGACCCGACAACCCGGGGATGCCTTTGAGTGCGGCCGCCACCTTGGAGGCCGCAACGCAGGGGATCTTGGCGGGGAGCATGGGCGGCACGATGACCGAAAAGATCAGCTGCGCGTGCGCGCCCGCGGGGCTGTCGCTGAAATGGAATGCGCTGACGCACAAGATGCTGCGCTCCGGGCGCGGCTCGATCGGGCGCAAATGTGCCGGGAGAATGCAGTCGGCGTCAGCCGTCGCCATCTCGAAAAGGGCGCTCACACCGGTCGAAAAGAAGGCCTTTCTCAAGGGTGCTTTCCGGACACCTTATTGCTCAAGGGGGAGCACCTCGAAGCGCGTCACATGCACGTTGAGCCCATGATTGACGCGCAGCCCCACGATGCCGTCGAGGGGCAGGTTTTCGGCGTCGGTCCGCGCCATTTCGGTGCCGTTGACGATCAGCCGAAGCTCATTGCCGCGGCGCTCGAGGGCCAGTTCGTTGCGCACCGAAACCTCACCCTCAGGGCGGTCAACGTACGACACGATGGCGGGATGCGACGTCCACGGAAGAATCGTGGGGGCGTCAGCTCCCGCGCGGTGCTTGAAAATGAATTCGCCGCCGTTGCGCAACAACAGGTAGGTGTAGGCCTGAGCGTCGGTGGTCAGGTCGCGTCCGCCGACGAAGAACCCGAACGCCTCAATGCGCTCGCCCGGATCGAAGAGGTAATACTCGGCCTCGATGCGGTAGTCGCCCTCGGCGTGAGCGGCGAAGGCTCCGGGAGCATCGTCACCCGCCGCGCCCGATTCAGCGCCGCGCCACAAGATGACGGCTGGGCCCGTGGTGATGTGGTATCCGGGCGGCATGTCGACGACCTCGACCTGCTCCAGTGCGACATCGGGGCGATCGGCACGCAGCTGCCATCCCTCGGGCAGGGTCTGCGCCGCGGCCGGCACGACGAGCACGGCCAGCGCCAGCAGGGCGAGCGCTGCAAGCGTCAGGGCGGGAAGCGCGACAGCCAAGCGGGATGGGACCAGGCGAGCAGGCGTCGGGCGAGCCGGGGTCGTGCGAGCCGGGGTGCCGGGGGCGGGTCGCCGGGCCGAGAGAGGTCGCGTCAGCATAAAGGATCTCCAACGTGAGGGTGGGTTTGCCAGTCTGCGCATGAGCCCTCGCCCTTCGCAACCGGGATCGTCATTTTGTCATCATGCCTTCACTCGGATTCCTGCTCAAGAAGCTCGTCGGCTCCCTGCTGATGCCGCTGCCCGTGGCGTTGTTTTTGGGCACCGCGGGTTGGTGGCTGTGGCTCAGCGCCGACGGCAAGGGTGTGCTGTGGGGGGGCGACGAAGACCGACGACGGCGCCGACGTGCCCGCTTGGGGCGCAGCGCCATTGCTCTGTCTCTGCTCATCTTGTGGGGCAGCTCGTGCCCCCCGCTGTCGCAGACGGGGCTGGCCGCGTTTGAAGACGACTTCCCGCCGTTTCCGGGGGATTCGGTCTCGGCCGTGGTGGTGCTCGCCTCAGACTTTCGTCACGACCTCGGTGCACCGCCCACCGCCTGGCTGAGCGAAGCCAGCCTGTATCGCGTCGCAGAAGGCATTCGCATTGCGCAGATGCAACCATGGGCCAGGCTGATGCTGCCGGGGGTCGATCCCGCCCGCACGATCGGGGGGAATGAGATCTACCGAGAGGCGGCGGTCGCGCTCGGCATGGATCCGCAGCGAATCACCCTCGCACCACCGGGGTTTGACACCGATGACGAGTCACGCATCTGGGCGTCGGTCGTGGGCTCGCGCCCCTTTGCGCTCGTCACGTCAGCCTCACACATGCCGCGGGCCATGCGGCTTTTTGAGAGGGCGGGGCTGAACCCGGTGCCTGCGCCGACCGGTCATCGCGCGCTGAGCGAACCTGATGTTGATCGCCCTGTGCTCGAGCAGGTGCGCCGGGTGCTGCCCAGTGCGTCGGCGATGGACCGCACCCAGACCGCTTGGTACGAGCTGCTCGGCGGCGTCTGGGTCTGGCTGACGGGACTCGTCTGAATCGCGTCAGATTTGCTATGGTATGGACATGATGTCTCCCCCCTCCCCTTCAGACTCTGTGGCCTCGAACGACGCCACCTTTTTTGCCGAACTGCGTGCCCGCGAATTTGCGCGGCTCGACGCCACGGGTCAGGTCTACCTCGACTTCACAGGCAGCGGGCTCTACGGCGCGTCGCAGTTGGCGCAGCATCACGGCTGGCTCGCGGAGCAGGTGCTCGGCAACCCGCATTCTGACAATCGGCCTTCGACCGAGGCCAACGAGGCGGTGGAGCGGGTGCGTGGGCGAGTCCATGGCTTTTTCGGCACCTCGCCCGACACGCACGAGATCGTCTTTACATCAAATGCCAGCGGGGCCATGAAGCTCGTGGCGGAGTCGTTTCCATTTACGGCCGACTCCCGCTTCGTCATGGCGGTCGACAACCACAATTCGGTGGGCGGCATGCGCAGCTGGGCGCGACGCGCCGGCGCGCGCATCGAGCTGCTGCCCCTCGACGCTGAACTGCGCTTGGCGGAGCCGCTGGCGCATCTGGATCGGGTCGCGGGTGCCGCCGCCCCCTCGCTCTTCGCCTACCCCGCGCAGTCGAACTTCAGCGGCGTGAAGCACCCGCTGTCGCTCGTCGCCGAGGCGCGTGAACGCGGCTTCATGACATTCCTCGACACCGCCGCCTACACCCCAACCAACCCGGCCAATTTCACGCAGATTGGCGCAGACTTCTGCTGCGTTTCGTTTTACAAGCTCTTCGGATGGCCCACAGGGGTTGGCGCCCTCATCGCGCGCCGCGAGGCGCTCGCCATGCTGCGTCGCCCCTGGTACGCCGGCGGCACGGTCGACTTCGTGTCGCTGCTCAACGACCGACACCAGCTGCGTCAGGGATCGGGTGCGTTTGAAGATGGCACCCTCGACTTCTTGGGCATCGCTGCGCTGGAGCCCGGCCTCGACCTGCTCGAGGGCGTGGGGATGCCACGTTTGCAGCGTCGCGTTGCAGCACTCACGGCACGCCTGCTCGACGAACTCGTGCGGTTTGGCGAACGGATCGTGATCTACGGGCCCCGCTCGACCGAGGCACGGGGCGGCACCGTGTCTTTCAACCTGCTCGATGCGCAGGGCGGCATTCTGCCCTACGAGCGCATCGAGGGCTTCGGCCGTGCGGCGAACGTGGCGATCCGCGGCGGCTGTTTCTGCAACCCCGGGGTTGGCGAGGTCGCACTCGGCATCGAGCCCGGCGAGATGGAGCGCTGCCTCAACGAGGTGTCTGAGGGCTTCACGATGGCCCGTCTGCGCGACTGCCTCGGGCCCGGTCGGGCGGTCGGCGCGCTGCGCGCCTCGCTAGGGATCGCATCAAACGAAGACGACATCCGACGACTCGGCACGCTCATTGAAGATGTGCTGAAGTCACACTGATTCTGGAGGACCCACATGTCTCACAAGACCATCAATGTGCCCAACATCAGCTGCGGGCACTGCGTAATGACAATCGAGCGTGAACTTGGAGAGCTCGATGGCGTCACCGCCGTAAAGGCCGACGCCGCCACCAAACAGGTGTCGGTGGAGTGGAGCGAAGACGAGACCGACTTCGGCGCCGTGCTCGACCTGCTCGACGAAATCGGGTTTCCGGCCGCGAGCTGAATGACCAAAGACCTCACAATCCCCGTCACCGGCATGACCTGCGCCAACTGCTCGGCGACGGTCGAGCGCACGCTGCGCAAGATTCCGGGGGTGCACGAGGTCTCGGTCAACTACGCGACCGACCGGGCGCGGGTGCAGTTCGACGAAGAGGCGGTCGACGCAGAAACCCTCGCGGCAGCGATCGAGCGTGTCGGATACGGGGTCGTGCGTGAGGCGCTGCCCGGGGCGTTTGGTTTGCCGCAGGCCGCAGATCTGCCTGACGCCGCTGCTCTGCCCGACGACCCTGAGGCGCGCGCACGCGCGGCCGAAATCCGTCGCCAGGAGCGGGCGTTTGCGGTCGGCGCGGCCTTCACCCTGCCCCTCTTCGTCTTCAGCATGGCCCGTGACTTTGGGCTGCTCGGCATGTGGGCGCACGCCGCCTGGGCCAACCTCATGCTCTGGGCGCTGGCGACGCCGGTGCAGTTTTACACCGGGTGGGATTACTACCGGGGCGCCTTCAACGCGCTGCGCAATCGCACGGCCAACATGGATGTGCTCGTCGCCCTCGGCTCGAGCGTCGCCTACGGCTGGTCGATTCCCGTCACCATCGCGCTGGCGGGCGGCAGCACGGCCCTTGGCGAGCACGTCTATTTCGAGACCGCGGCTGTCATCATCACGTTGATTCGCCTGGGCAAACTGCTCGAGGCGCGCGCCAAGGGCAGCACCGGAGAAGCCATTCGCCGACTGCTGGATCTGCGCCCCAAGACGGCCCGCGTGATTCATGACGATGGCACCGAGAGCGACATGCCGCTGGCTGCGGTGCGCATGGGGATGCTGCTGAGGGTGCGGCCCGGAGAGGCCATCCCCACCGATGGAGAGGTGGTTGAGGGGCAATCGGCGGTCGATGAGAGCATGCTCACGGGGGAGAGCCTGCCGGTCGAAAAGGGGCCGGGCGATGCGCTGACCGGGGCGACGATCAATCGCTCCGGGGCGCTGATCATGCGGGCGACGCGCGTCGGAGCTGATACTGCACTGGCCCGCATCGTGCGCATGGTGCAAGACGCGCAAGGCAGCCGCGCGCCCATTCAGGCGCTGGCCGATCGCGTCTCGGCCGTGTTTGTGCCGGTGGTGCTGGTGATCGCAGCGGCCACGTTTGCGCTCTGGTTCGTCGTGGTTGGTGCCGGCTTTACGAGTGCCCTGCTGCGGCTGGTGGCCGTGCTCGTGATTGCCTGCCCCTGCGCGCTCGGGCTCGCCACACCCACTGCGCTGATGGTCGGCACGGGCAAGGGTGCAGAGCACGGCATCTTGTTTCGCGATGCCGCAGCGCTTGAGCGGGCGCGCGACCTGCGTACGATCGTGCTCGACAAGACCGGCACCCTCACGCGCGGGGAGCCCGCCGTGCTGGCCGTTGAGGTGGTGGGCGATGCAATGGCTGAAGGTGACATTTTGCGGCTGGCTGCCGCTGTGGAGCGTGGCTCGGAGCATCCGCTCGGGGCCGCCGTTGTGCGAGCGGCTGAGGAGCGCGCCGCGGCCAACCCAAGCTTCATCGTGCCCCCGGCGACCGCGGTCACTGCTGAGGTGGGTCGCGGCATCTGCGGTGAGGTCGAGGGTGGCACCGTTTACATCGGCAGCCGCCGCTACCTCGTCGAAGCCGGTATTGACCCTGCCCCTGCCGATGCGGCCGCCGAGGCCCAAGAGGCGCAGGCGCGCACTGTGCTCTTTGTGGCTTTCAATGGCCACGTACGCGGCATTTTGGCGCTCGCCGACACGGTCAAAGAGGGCGCGTCTGCAGCCGTCGCTGCGCTTCGTGAGCGAGGCTTGCATGTCGTGCTGCTGACGGGCGACAACGAGCGCACGGCCCGCGCGGTGGCCGCGCAGGTCGGCATCGATGACGTACGTGCGCAGGTGCTGCCCGATGAAAAGGCGCGCGTCATTGAGGCGTTCAAGGCCGACGGCGCAGTTGCCATGGTCGGCGATGGCATCAACGACGCTCCCGCCCTCGCGACCGCCGATGTCGGCATCGCCATGGGCCAAGGCACCGACGTCGCCGTAGAAACTGCCGACGTCGCGCTCATGCGCGACGACCTGTTAGCCGTGCCGCGGGCACTGACCCTGTCGCACGCCACGCTGCGCACCATCCGCACCAATCTCGGGTGGGCCTTCGGCTACAACATCGTACTGATTCCGGTGGCGGCAGGCGCGCTCTACCCGTTTGCTGGGCTGCCCATCATGCTGCGCGAGCTGCACCCCATCTTGGCTGCTCTCGCCATGGCCTTCAGCTCGGTCAGCGTGGTCATGAACTCGCTGCGGCTGCGCCGTGTGAGGTTGTAAGGGGCGGCCAGGCAACGTCGCAATTCAGCGCTCTTCGGTAGCGGTGGCTGTCCGGTGGGAGCTGCGCTCCGCCGGAGGCGGGCTCCCAGGGGCAACGCGAAGGCTGCATGGCAACCAAGGCTACGCAACCCAAACTGCACCCTGCAGCCTGCGCATTAGCGAGCCCGGTCTTACAGACCCTAAAGCCGCCCTGCCCCGTTCCAGAGTGCCAGGCCCCCGGCGAGCGAACCTTGCGAAGCGACGCGAGCAAACCGGGGGCACGGCACACTGAAACGGTCTACCGGAATAGATCCACCTGCTTGGTATACTTCACGATCACGTTGCGTGAGATCGGCCCTTCGCGCAGGTCAGAGCGCGGATCCACCGCAAAGCGCTCCAGATCGTTAAACACGACAAAGAGGCCGGTGCCTGCGGTATTCAGCCATCCGAAGCGCACATTGCCCGAGAAATTGCCGGTCTGCTCGAGGTACTGCAGCGTGCTCTGCAGGTAGATGCGCGGGGTGAACGAATAGGCACCTTTCAGGCTGACGAGCGTCGTCTCGAAATCGCCCTCCTGCAGGTTCACGTCGTAGTAGGCAACGCGGCTTTCGGCGATGAACTTGTCTTGAAAGCGGTAGATCGTGAGCGCGTCAAAGCCATAGCGGTTGCCCGAGAAGAATCCGCCGGCATCGATGCGCGTCTCAAACGAGAGCGCGGCACTCTTGTCGGTGTAGGCACGGAATCCCCAGTCGACATTGGGATAGCTGCCTGCGGGAATCACGATGCCCTCAGAGATCTCGAACGGCTCGCGCAGCCCCTCTTCGGTGAAGTTGATGGCCGGGAACTGAAAGAAGGCCCCGTTGTCGAACTCAAAGTGCGAGTCGATGTGCAGGAATCGGGTCTGGGTGAACCAGGTGCGATCCCAGTACTCACGCCAGAGAATGTGGGGCCGCAGCTCCCGGAACCAAGGAATGGAGGGGAACCGAAAGCGGCGCTGCACCCTCAGAGTGGCGAAGCGATAGTCCGAGCGATCGAGGAATCCGACCTCGGGATTGAAGGCATCGCCAATCTCACGAAACGAACCAAAGAACTCCCAGTCGCGCGACGCGTGGGTGAAGCCAGCCTGGTAGACGTATGCATCGCCTTCGAGCCCAGGCGTCGAAGTGCCAGCGAGGTAACCATCGAAGGTCAAGTTGGGGCCAATGCCAAGGCGCCCGTCAACGCCATAGGTGACGTTGTGATGCTTGTCTTCACCCGGCAGCAGGCCGGTGTTGTCGGTATCGAAACGCGTGACGACGGTGCCGCCGAGCCGCGTGCGATTGCCGAACTCACGAAACACGCGAACGTTGCCGAAGTTCGTGGCCCCCAGACGCCGGGGGTCGCCCCCAGCAACCGGATCAATGAAGTCATTGGCCCGTGTTTGGATGTTCAGCATGCCGATCACCCAATCGCCGACTTTTCCCGTCAGTCGCCCACCGGCAAGAATCGGCACGGCGACGCCATTTTGCAGCCCGATGCGCCGGGAGAAGAAGAGGTCAACCGCCTGCGGCGTGCCGACCGTGAAGGTAGCGGCGTTTTCCAAGAAGAAGGGGCGCTTCTCGGGAAAGAAGAGCGGGAAGCGCGTCAGGTTGATCTGGGCGTCATCGACCTCGACCTGAGCAAAGTCGGTGTTGACCGTCAGGTCGAGCGTCAGCCCTGACGTCACCTGCAGCTTGGCATCGCCCCCGATGTCGCCCAGGGCATCGACCGGGGTGCCGAGATCGTAATTCTTGGCGGCCGATCCGAGCACAAACGGGGTCACAAACGCGCTGCGGCTCGTGGGCACAGGAATCCCCGTGAGCGTGCCCGCCTGCGAGACCCGATACAGGTTGAACTGACGGGGCACGCGCGACCAAAAGGCCTCTTCGTTTCCGCGTCGAATGCGGCGCGCGATGTTCAGCCCCCAATCCTGCAGCGATCCACCGCCGTAGCGCAAAATCGAAAAGGGGATGCGGAATTCGGCGTACCAGCCGGCGTCGTCTTGCGAGACCGCGACGCGCCAGCTGCCATCCCAATTCTTGTTGAACCCACTGACGGTGCCGGTCTGCTGACGCGTGGGGCCGACGCCACCCCCGGTACCCTCGCCCGCGACCTGACCGTCAAACTCGATCCCGGCCGGTGTGGTGCCGAAGACATAGCCGTTTTGCCGGTCGAGAAAGGTGTCAAAGACGAGCGAGACCGCGTCGGATTGATCGAGGTCGATGTCGCGCCGGTTCTCGCCTGGGTTGATCAGATGCGGGGCATCGTCGTAGGCCCAGACGGCGACATAGAGCGCGTCATCGTCGACCACGACCCGTGCCTCAGTGCGCTGCGAGACCGGATTGCCCTCGACCGGATCACGCTGCACAAAGCCGTCGAGCACCGGCACGCCGGCCCATGCGGCGTCGTCGAGACGCCCGTCAATCGTCGGGCCCTGCTCAACAATGTGAGCCGCGACACTAACCTGTCGTCGAGCTCCCGTAGCCTGATTTTGTGTCTGCCCTGCAGCAGCTTCGGGGGTGAACCATGTGGCGATCAGCAGAGCAAAGATGAGGTGCCGCGCCCGAAGAGGGGCGACGCGATGGCTACGAGAGCCCGACGACGAGGTAGGCATCAGTTGCGTTCGACCGTGGCCAAAATGGGATCCCAGCTGAAGCCTTCACCAATGCCACGCACCCAGTAATCCATCCACGCCATCTCGCTTTCGAAATAGTCGTCCGACAGGAAGGAAGCGGC
>CAYVPD010000019.1:0-12670 GCA_964453545.1 uncultured Gemmatimonadaceae bacterium | reverse complement strand
CCGATGATGCGAGTCCGCGGGTACGCCTGCTTGATCGCGATCGCGATACCCGAGATCATGCCACCACCCCCGATCGGAACCACCACCGTGTCGATGCGTGGCACATCTTCGATGATCTCAAGCCCGATCGATCCCTGACCGGCGATCACCAGCGGATCGTCGAAGGGATGGATCATGACCATGCCCTCATCGTGCACCAGCCGGTGAGCTTCGACCGCCGAATCGTCGAGCACCAGTCCCACCTGTTTGACCTTGGCGCCAAAGCCCAGCGTGTTGACCACCTTGATCAAGGGTGCCGTCTCGGGCATCACCACTGTGCAGGGAATCCCGAGCCGCTGCGCGTGATACGCAACGGCCTGTGCGTGATTGCCGGCGCTGGCCGTCACCACACCGCGGGCCCGCTCTTCATCGGTAAGGTGCAGCAGCCGGTTCAGTGATCCCCGGTCCTTGAACGATCCCGTGCGCTGCAGCCCCTCAAGCTTGAGGTAGAGCTCGCCCGGAGCCAGATCGCCCAACGCCGAGGCCCGCGGGCAGGGCGTATGCACGATGTGCGGCGCGATGCGCTCGCGCGCTGCAAGCAGATCGGCGTGTTCGACCGGCAGCATGACGGCCGTGGCTGACGGAACGCTCGACATCAGGCACCTCCGCGACGATACCGGCCGAGCCGCACCGGCGGATCAATGCTCACGATGAAATGCAGCCGATTCTCGCCGTCGACGATCACATTCTTCTGGAGCTGGCGAGACTTGGGCCAGTCGATGCCAGGATCATTTTCGATCAGCAGGGCCTCGCCCGGCTCCAGCGCAGCGACATGCGCCTTGATGCGTGCCGCCAGGTCATCGAGCAGTCCCTGTTCGACGTCGTTGTGAGACGACCCCTGAGCCTCACCACTCTCGGTGACGTCGCCGACCCGTTGCCACTCGGCATCAAAGTCGGCCGCGGCAAAGGAATGCTGCTGGTCGCGTCGAAACGCGATCTCGTTGAGGGCTCGAGCCTCGAAGTTGGGCTCTACGCTCTGAACATTTGCACCGTATCGACGCAGCAGCATGGAGTCCTCGCAGTCAATTCAGTCGTCGAACTTGAGAAGCGCCGCCAGCTCTTCGGGAGAAAGCTGCTTTGATGACTTGGAACCTATCCCTCGAGGGGTGCGTGACGCACGTCCCCGGGGGCCTGCTGCGGCCGTATCACTACGCGGCGCGCCGGCATAGTCGAACTCCGGCAGGTGCTCACGCGGCAGTTCACGCCCGAGGTGGTGCTGCAGACTCTTGAGGTGCCCGAGGTCGCCCGCGGTTACAAGCGTGATCGCCATGCCGCTGGCCCCAGCGCGCCCTGTGCGCCCGATGCGGTGCACATAGTCTTCGGGATCGAGCGGCACGTCATAATTCACGACGTGGCTGATGCCCTCCACATCGAGGCCCCGCTGCGCGATATCGGTGGCGACGAGCACCCGTACCTTGCCCGTCGCAAAGAGATCAAGGGCCTGCGTGCGCTCCTTCATGCCCCGATCGGAGTGCATGACCGCCGTCGTGATGCCCTTGCGTTCGAGCAGTGTCTGAAGCACGTCGGCCGCGGCCTTGGTACGGGTGAAGACCAGCACCTGATCCCACCCCGACTTCGAGAGCAGGTGCAACAGCAGCTCTGGCTTTTTCTCGGGCTTCACCGAGTAGGCAATCTCTTCGATGCCACTCGCCGTCGTGCCCGGAGGCGCAGCCTCGACCCAGATCGCATCACGCGTTAGACGCAGCGCCAAGTCATGAACGCCATGCGGCATGGTCGCGCTGAAGAGCAGCGTCTGGCGCTCTTTGGAAATGCCTCGCATGACCTCTTCGATCTGCGGTCGAAAGCCCATGTCGAGCATGCGGTCGGCTTCATCCAAGATGAAGAAGCGCACGTTGGACAGCTTGGCCTTGCCCTGCTGAATGTGATCGATGAATCGACCGGGGGTCGCTGCGATCACCTCGTATCCCTGCTCGAGCGCTTCCAGCTGCGGTCCGTACTTCACGCCCCCGTAGATGGCGGCCACGCGAATCGAGGTTCCGCGCGCCAGCGTCTCGGTGTCTTCGGCGACCTGCTGCGCCAGCTCGCGTGTCGGGGCAAGAATCAGTGCCTGCAGCCCTCCACCAGCCTTGATGCGCTCCAACGTCGGGAGCATGAACGCCCCCGTCTTGCCGGTGCCGGTCTGAGCGATGCCTACGACGTCTCGGCCCTGCATGGCCGGAGGAATGGCCTTGGCCTGAATCGGTGACGGATGAGTCCATCCGAGCGCCTCGACAGCGGCACGAGCTGCCTCTGAAAGCTCGAGTTCGGCAAACGTGATCGGCGCGGGGCTGGCTTCACTCAAAATTCGATTCTCCTCGACCTGCGAGACGTCGGTACACCCGCAGTTGATGTATGCTGGCGGTTCATTGTATTGATGTTAATGTAGGCGCACCGTGCCTTCGGGAGTAGCACGGTCCATACCAGCGACGCCAGAGGGAGTCCTGATGTCTCGTGACGATCCGTTCGACACCACCGACATCTCCGTGCTCTTCGTGTGCCTCGGCAACATCTGCCGTTCTCCGCTCGCCGAAGGTGTGTTTCGCCATCTCGCGATCGAGCGGGCCGACCCCACACGGCTAAGCATCGACTCTGCGGGTACCGGGGGATGGCATGTCGGCCATCCACCCGATCCACGCTCCCAAGCGGTCGCACGCCAAAACGGCATCTCGATCGAACAGCAGCAGGCTCGGCGGGTCTCGCCCGAAGACTTCTCCCGTTTCGACCTGATCGTCGCCATGGACGGCACCAACTTGCACGACCTTGAGCAACTGCGCCCGTCCGGCTCTAGTGCACGACTTGCACGCCTTCGGGACTGGGACCCCGAACCCGGCGACGGCGACGTGCCCGATCCGTACTACGGGGGGCCCGACGGCTTCGACCGGGTCTATGCCATGATCGACCGTTCGTGCCAAGCCCTGCTCAACGACCTGCTTGCATGATTCTGCCCGACGAACTCCGTATCGCCCTCGAGGCTGCTCTTTCGCAGCGTTCCGGCAAGCCGGTGCGCGTGATCAGTGGTCGGGCCCTGTCCGGCGGCTGCATTCACCGGGCACTCGAGGTCACGACCTCGGAGCGACCCGTGTTTCTGAAGTGGAATCGGGGTTGGGATGCCGCGGGCTTTGGCGCTGAGGCCCGGGGCCTCGACGCACTTCGAGACGCCTTGCCGGCGCAGAGCCAGGTACGGATTCCCGCCGTCATCGGATGGCACGACGCCGACCGCGGTGGTGATGCTCTAGGCTGGCTCGCCCTGGAGTACCTTCCACCGAGCCCAGCGGGCAGCAACTACGAACAGGCCCTCGGGCGGGGGCTCGCGCTGCTTCACCGCACCCGCAGCGACCAATGGGGATGGCGGGAGACCAACCGCATCGGTCCGTTGGCTCAGAGCAACCAGACACATGAGACGTGGGCGTCGTTCTGGGCCAACGAACGCCTGAGCCCGCAGATCGATCGGGCCCGTGACGGAAACGCACTCGGGCCGGGTGATCTCGACCTGCTGGAGCGCGTGCTGGACACCACGGCCAAGGTGCTCGCAGAGGTCGAAGATGAGGGCCCGTCGCTGGTGCACGGAGACCTTTGGTCCGGCAATGTGCACGCGGGGCCTGACGGAAACCCGGTGCTGGTTGACCCTGCGGTCTACTTCGGACACCGAGAAGTCGACCTCGCCATGGCCGAGCTGTTCGGGGGGTTCCCTGATCGTGCTCTGGCCCGCTATCGCGACGAATGGCCGCTACATGACGGCTACGAAGACGTGCGACGCCCCCTCTACCAGCTCTACTACCTGCTGGCCCACCTCAATCTGTTCGGCCCGGGCTATCTACCCGGCGTGCGACGGGCAGCGGGTCAGGTCGTACGCCACCAATCGGCCTGAGTCTGCTCGCTCCGTTCAGCCCAACAGTGCAGCGATGCGATCGACGGCTGCCTCAAGCTGGGCGTCTGACGTCGCGTAACTCAGACGCGCATACGCCGGCGCTCCGAAGGCTTCACCTGGCACTACGGCCACACCGGCCTCCTGCAGAATCCAGGAGCAGACGTCGGTCGCGGTCTGGCGTCCCTCTGTGAAGAGTGCTTCGACATTGAAGAACAGGTAGAAGGCGCCTTGGGGCTCCAGAAACGGCAGCTGGGGCAGGCGCTGCTGAAAGAGTCGAACCATCAGATCGCGACGGTGGAACGCCGCACGCATTTCAGCCACCGCCTCCACCGTGCGCTCTGGATTGCCATAGGCTGCAAGAGCAGCCATCTGCGATGGCGCCGACGGATTTGAAGTTATGTGGCTTTGGAGTGCGCCAAGCTGAGCCGCGACATCAGGCTCCGAGACCGAAAAACCGATACGCCATCCGGTCATGGCAAAGCTCTTCGAAGCACCGTCGATCAAAACCCACGGACCCAACGCATCAGACGGCAGATCGAGAATACCAGGGGCCTCACGCCCCGGACCGAACTGAATGTGGCGGTAGATCTCGTCGCTGATCAGCCAAATGCCGCGATCGCGTGCCCACCGCGCGACGGCCTCGAGCTCGTCGAGCGAATACACCACACCGGTCGGGTTCGAGGGAGATGAAAACAACAGGCCCTTGGTGGCCGGTGTGACCGCCGCATCAAGCACCTCGGGCGTCAGCAGAAAGCCCTGCTCCTCGTCCCCCTGCACAAATACCGGCTCAGCGCGCGCCAGCTGCACGATCTCGGGATAACTGGTCCAGTACGGCGCCCCGATCAGCACATCGTCACCGGGCCCGAACAGCGCGAAGCAGGCATTGAACAGCGCCTGCTTGGCCCCTGACGAGACCACCACGCCGTTCCAGTCGATGTCACGCCCCCCTGGGCGACGCACGAAGTCGGCGATCGCCTTGCGGAGCTCCGGCATGCCTGGTGTCGGGGTGTAACGCGTGTGTCCCTCGCGGATCGCCTCGATTGCCGCCTGCGAGATCCACTCCGGCGTATCGAAGTCGGGCTCGCCTGCACTGAGGTCGATGATGTCACGGCCCTCGGCACGCAGTCGCTTGGCCAGAGAACTGACTGCGATCGTTGCCGACGGCTGAAGCTTCGAGATGTTCGCGCTGAATTGCATGGACCGCTTGCGCTCCGCGTTAGGTGGGAGCGGCAATATTGGGTGCCGCCGTTGGCCAATCAAGCACGCCTTGGCACAAAGCCGTTGCCCCGGGTGGCATTTGGGAGCACATTTCGCCCCATGCTCGACCCTGCCCCCGTGCTGTATCTGGACCTCGTAGACCCGGGGTCATACGTCATGAAACGTCGGGCAGAGCTGATTCTTGAATCCCATGGGTACGACCTCGATCTCGCTGCATTTGAAGTGCGGCCTCCCGGAGAACCACCAATTGATGCTGCTGAACCGGGATGGGTCGAGTACTGCAATCACATCGCCCCGATGCTCCGCGAACTGGGGCTCGATCCAGCAACACCCACGCGGGTGCCCCGCACGCGCAAGGCACACGAGCTTGTCGCCCTTGCCCGAGAGCAGGGCTGCGAGACCGACGCACTTGAGGCGCTCTTTCGCGCCTTCATCGAAGGCGACGTCGACCTCGCTCGCGTCGACCGTCTCGTGCCGCTGGCACGGCAATGGCAACTCGATACGACCCTGGCCAAGGCAACCCTCGATGTCGATCGCTTCACGGCTGACATTGACGCGCGGCGAAGCGAAGCCCTGGCCCGAGGGGTACGCGGTGTGCCTACCCTCTGGTTTGATGACCGAATTCTTGAAGGAATCCACTCCCCCGACGCGATCGACGCATTTGTGCGCAATGTCTGATCGTTCACTGCAGACGAGGACGAACTCTGATGGCCGGATATCAGCGTAAAACCGCCTTCGCCCCTGCTCGCGTGCTCGAAGAAGCCGCAGCGATTCTTCCTGACATCCTCGGCCTGGCGCAGACGCGCGAGGGTCATCACGAGGTGACGTGGTCTGGAGAAGAAGGCACGGTCACCCTGAGCGTGCACCGTCACGGCCCCTACACCGATGTAGTGGCTCAGACCGATCGGTTGCGCACATCTCGCATGGATTACGAAATCCAGAAATTTCTCAATCGCCTGCCCTATGAGCCCGGAGACCAAGGTGGTCTTGGCTCGGGGGAACCGAGCTGACCCGACATGGAATCGTTTGAAGATCTGAAGCTGCCTCCCGAGCTCGTCGAGGCGCTTGCCGCAGAGGGACTGGAGCAGCCGACCGAATTGCAGAGTGCCGCAATTCCCGTATTGCTGCGCGGCAACAACCTCGTCGCCCTCGCCGGGCCCGGTGCCGGTATCGGCGTGGCCGTCGGTGCGCCCTTGCTGGCACGCCTCGAGCCGGCCAGCGGCGGTCCCGTCGCCCTCGTGCTCGTGCCGACGCTGGAGCGGGCGGTTGAATTTGCCCGCTCGCTCGGTCGTCTCGCTGACGTCACCGAGCACCGCGTGGCCGCGCTCGACCCGCGCTGGGCCCTACCAGAGCTTGCGTCGATCGTCGTCTCGACGCCCGAGAGCGTGCAGCGCGCCCTGCGCGACAGCCGCTTGTCACTCGACCAGCTCAAGGCGATTGTTGTCGATTCTGCCGCCACCATGGCAGCGCTTGCCGGCGAGTGGAATGCCCTTGCAGGCATCTTTGAGTCGCTGCCCGAGGGCACTCAACGAGTCATGACCACGCTCCCGCGCCCTGCGGCTGTTGACGAGTTCATCGAGCAGCGCATGCGTAAGGCCGTAACCGTGCCGGCATTTGATGATCTCGGCGGCGTGACAGACCGAGGCGTCCTCAAGGTGCGCATCATCGGGGCTGATGGGCTTGCCGGCAGCCTTGCCGAGCTGGCGGGCGAAGTGCTGACCGACGACGTGCATCACCTCATGGTGTTCGCCGGCAGTGAAGATGTGGCGGCTGATCTGGCCGACACCCTGACGCTGCATGGTTTTGCCGCCGGTGCACCCGGCGAGGCTGACTGCCCGATCTGGGTGGGCGTCGATGCGCTCAGTGCCCGTGAGGTGCTTGACGGGCTGCCGGCCGACTCGGTCGCGATCGCGAGCGCTGCCGTTCCGGCTGACCCTGACACACTCGACCGACGGCATGGCAGCGGGCGAGGGGGATGGATTCTCGCCGAACCACGGCAACTGGCTCACATCGAGCACACGGCGCACCGCACCGGCTACCGCACCGTGGTCACGCCAGCGCCGCGCGCTGCGCAACCCGGTGCCGATCTCGGAGCCCTGCTCGGCACGCTCGAGCATGCCCTCGAGCATACCGATGTCGACGTCTATCAGCTCGTGCTCGACCCGATGTTTGCCCGGCATGGCGCAGAGCGTGTGGCCGCAGCGCTGCTCGGCGCGTTGCGTGCCCGGCCGGAGCAGTTAGTTCGGACCGTCGCTCCGGCGGTGGCGGCGGGTGCCGCCGCAGGTGTTGCCGGGACAACGGCCTCTGGCGCCGCCACTGGCATGGTCAAGCTCTTCGTTTCACTCGGCGAGCGCGACGGCCTGCGGCCGGGCGATCTGGTCGGGGCCATCATCGGCGAGGCGGGCATCAAGGGCGACCAGATCGGTCGCATCGAGATTCGCGAGACCTTCTCTCGCGTCGAAGTGGCCGGCGAGGTCGCCGAAAAGGTGATTCGGGCTCTGAACGGAACCAGTGTACGGGGCCGCTCCGTGCGCGCCGACCTGGACCGGGCCGAGCGTACCAGCGGCGCACCGGGTCGCACTTCGGGAGGGCATGGAGCCGGCCCGCGCTCGGGTCCGCCACGCGGCGGACGCCCCGGTGCTGGCGGAGGGCGTTCCGGTCCGGGTAGCGACCGTCGCCCAGGGCCGGGCGGAGGCCGCTCAGGACCCAGCGGTGGCCGCCCGGGCAAGCGCCCCTGAGCGGTTGTCTGCCGCAGGGGCACAAGAAAAGGGGGCTGCACCAGACGGTGCAGCCCCCTTTTGCAAAATCGCTCTGCAGGCCGAAGCCCGCAGATGCGAGAGCGCCTTAGTTCAGGGCGTCTTTGAGGCCCTTGCCGGCCTTGAAGCCCGGTGCCTTCGACGCAGCGATCTTGATCTCCTGACCGGTACGCGGGTTGCGGCCGGTGCGCGCCTTGCGTGCACGAGCCTCAAACGTACCGAAACCAGTGATCTGAACCCGATCGCCCTTCTTCAGCGCCTTGACCAGCACACCACCGTTGGTGTCGAAAAGAGCATCAACAGCGCGGCCAGCATCAGCCTTGGTGAGACCGGTGGCCTGGGCCACGGCGTCGACGAGTTCGGACTTGTTCATCGAAAGTATCTCCAGTAGGAAACTTGTCGCGAGGCGAAGGAGGTTCGAACCGCCTCAGGGCGCCGTAGCCTAGGAACTGCAGCAACGCTCGTCAAGACACGCGTCTTGTGACAGTTGGCTTGTATCCTAGGTTTCGAAGACATGCAATCCTTCCGCCTGCGCTTCGCGCTCGTTTTGGTCGCCTTTGTCGTGCTGGCCCTCATGGGTGGGCTCGGCTACGTCGTGCTCGAAGACTGGAGCCTCAAAGACGGGCTCTACATGGCGGTCATCACACTCACCGCAGTAGGCTACGGTGAGGTGCACCCGCTGACTGACACAGGGCGTTCATTCACCATTGGTCTCTTGGCAGCGGGCATCACGTGGATGGGCATCTGGTTTGCCATGATCACGTCGTTTCTCGTCGAACTCGACCTGCGCCAGGTTCTGAGGAGTCGCTCGCGCATGAAGCAGCTTGAGAAAATTTCCGACCACGTCGTGGTCTGCGGATGTGGGCGGACGGGCATGCAGGTGATCGAAGAGCTTGATGCGATGAAGGCAAAGTGGGTCGTCATCGAACGAGACCCAGCCCGGATTCATGCGCTTGAGCTACGGTTCCCCGATGGGCTCGTGATCGAAGGTGAGGCGACACAAGACGAGACGCTGCTGCAAGCCGGGCTCGAGCGTGCGCGAGGCCTCATTGCCTGCCTTTCGGCCGACGCCGACAACCTGTTCGTGTGCCTCTCGGCACGAAGCCTCAAGCCCGGCATGACCATTGTCGCTCGGGCTTATGAAGAAGAAACCACCGACAAGTTCCTGCGCGCTGGAGCTGATCATGTCGTGAGCCCCAACGTGTCAGGGGCGCTGCGCATGGCCTCGATGCTCGTGCGCCCGTCTGTGGTCTCGTTCCTCGACGTCGCCACCCGGTCGTCAGGCATGGACCTGCGCATCGAGCAGGCCGCGATCCTTGAAGGCAGCTCGCTCGACGGCAAGACGCTCGAAGAAGCCGCGATCCCTCAGGCGACGGGCCTGATCGTAATCGCGGTGAAACGGGCCGCGGGAACGACGGCACATGGGTTCACGTTCAACCCGTCAGCGGCGCTCCGTCTGAACCACGGAGACGAATTGATCGTGCTCGGAACGCCGGATCAGATCTCTAAGCTGCGTGCCTACATCGCAGGTCGGTCTGATTACTTGTAGCGGTAGGTAACCCGACCCTTGCTCAAGTCGTAGGGAGAGAGCTCAACCTTCACGCGATCGCCTTCGAGCACGCGAATGTAGTTTTGCCGCATCTTTCCGGAGAGATACGCCAAGACCTCGTGCCCATTTTCCAGCGTTACGCGAAACGTGGCGTTGGGCAACACTTCTTTGACGGTTCCCTCAATTTCGATCGCTTCTTTTGCCACTCGATCTCCCTGTCGTGGACTTCAGAGTTGATTTAGCCGCTTACACTACCAGATCAAGGAGCCCCAAATCAACTCTCTCGCCTTTTCTCGCGAGCACGAACGGGCTCTGCGCACCCAGCTGGCGGAGGGCGGCGTGCCCCACTGTCCGCTTTGCAGAAGCCCGCTGACCCCCACACCCGTGCACCCTCGCTCTGACGTCGCCTATGTGCGGCGACGCGTGCTGTGGGTCTGCGGATCTTGCCATCGAAGCCTGGCTGTCGACGTCAACGAGTGACGGTCTCGCCTCTGTCTGCGCCCTGAGCTAACTTCAAGTTCTGAAAGATCTCTTCTCTGCGATCCCTTTGAACAAAGTCGAGACCATGGCCAATCGCCACGCCACGATCGAAACCAACCTCGGAACCATCAAAGTCGAGCTCTTTGAGGATCTCGCGCCCAAGACGGCCGGAAACTTCATCGATCTGATCGAGAAGAAGTTCTACGATGGCGTGATCTTTCACCGGGTTATCGACGGCTTCATGATCCAGGGTGGGTGCCCTGAGGGTTCGGGACGCGGAGGCCCGGGATACCACATCGCCTGCGAGTTCGGGCCCGGCCTGAAGCACGACGGCGAAGGCATCTTGAGCATGGCCAATGCGGGGCCAAACACGGGCGGCTCGCAGTTCTTCATCACGCTCGCGGCAACGCCGTGGCTCGACGGCCGCCACGCGATCTTCGGCAAAGTGGTTGAGGGCATGGAGGTTGTGCGTGAGATCGGCCAGGTCGAAACCGGCCCGGGTGATCGCCCGCGCCAAGACGTCGTCATGCAGCAGGTAACGGTCGCCTGAGACGGGGACCACGACTGACGAGTGCGGCTCAGTTCTGACCGAACGCCTCACATTGTAGACGACCCTCAAGCTCGGCATAAATCTGCCGCAGCGCGATCGGCGCCTGTCCAGCGGCCAAACTCCAGTTTGTGAGTTCGCCGAAGTCGGCCTGCTCGAGGGCCGCATCGATATCGAGGCCGGCTTCGTGCAGCCGGCGACCCTCGGCGACGACCGTAACCAGCGCCTGGCGAAACTCTTCGAGCTCATCAACCAGCACGGGCGGAGCGTCGACAAACCCGTGTCCGGGCACCGGGATCACCGGCTGAAGGGCCTGAGCCCGCTCCACCATGCGAACCCACTCGCTGGGGCAGGCCGATCGCATCGCAGGAAACACCCGATGCAGAAAGGCTTCGCTCATGAAGAGCACGCCCGCATCGGGCAGGTGCACCACGAGATCGCCCCCTGTGTGCGCCGGACCGAGAAAGGCGATGTCGACACGCTGCGGCCCAAAATCCAGCGTCTCTCGATCGGAAATGAGATGCGTGGCCGGAGCGTGGCCTGCCTGCCTGAGAGCGGCATCAGAGCGGGGGTGCGCGTAGATGCGAAGACCCTCGGGAAAGGCCGCGTTGCCTGCCGTGTGATCTCCGTGATCTGAGCCGATCACGAGGTCGGTGACCGGCAAGGCATGCACCGAATCGATGTAGGCCACCAATCGAGTGGTTTCGGTGAGAGTTCCCTGCCCATCGGCGACCAGCACGCCCTCGTCACCCACCACGAAGAGGCTGACCGTGGTGAACCACTCGTCACCAGCTGAGCGCAACTGTTCCCACGTGTAGACGTCGGGAGCGATGCGCGTTACTCGCGGAAAATCGTCGTGAGTGTAGCCACGGGCGAAGGGATCTGCGGTGGCCAGCTCTCCTGTGCGCGACGCTGACTCATCACCCGGCACGACCGCCGCAGTCTCGGAGTCACCCGACGTGGCCGGTGAGCAGCCTGCACTACTGAGCAGGACGCAGAGGGCAAGGCCGAGCCTGAGGTCACATCGTCGTGAATTCATCATTCAGCCTCTCAATCGCAGCGTTGAGCGTCGGGCTCGGACACATGGCTGCGGTCGCACGGTCGGCATTGGGGTGGTAATAGCCCCCTAGATGCTGTGCAGCACCCTGCGCCGCGTTGAGTTCGGCCAAAATCGCGTCTGCCTGCTCGCCCAACTCACGCGCGAGCGTCGCAAACCGGGCAGCCAGTCGAGGATCGGCGGTCTGACCTGCCAGTGCCTCGGCCCAGTACAGCATCAGGTAGAAGGTGCTGCCGCGGTTATCGAGTTCACCCACCTTGCGCGACGGCGAGCGTGCGTGGTGCAGGTAGCCGGCCACGGCGTCGTCCAGCGCGTTGCCAAGCACTGCAGCTGCGGAGTTCCCGAAGCGCTCGCCGAGATGCTGCAAAGAGGCGGCAAGGGCCATGTACTCGCCCAACGAGTCCCAACGTAGATGGCCCTCGGCCTCGAATTGCTGCACGTGCTTTGGCGCTGAGCCTCCAGCCCCCGTCTCAAAAAGACCTCCGCCGTTGAGCAAAGGCACGATCGAAAGCATGCGTGCACTGGTTCCGAGCTCGAGAATGGGAAAGAGATCGGTGAGGTAATCGCGCAGCACATTGCCCGTCACTGAAATCGTGTCTTCACCGCGTCTGATGCGCTCCAGCGAGTACTGCATAGCCTCGGCTGGCGCCAGAATCTCGATCGTCAGCCCTGACGTGTCGTGCTCGGGCAGAAAGCGCTCAACCTTGGCAATCAGCTCTGCGTCATGCGCACGCGTACGATCGAGCCAGAAGACCGCCGGTGCACGTGTCGCGCGGGCTCTCTCGACCGCCAGGCGAACCCAGTCGCGCACCGCGATGTCTTTCGTCTGGCAGGCGCGCCAGATGTCTCCCGCACCGACACGCTGCTCGATGAGGGCCTGACCCTCGGTGTCGATGACACGAATGGTGCCTGGGCGATCGATCTCAAAGGTCTTGTCGTGCGACCCGTATTCTTCGGCCTTCATTGCCATAAGGCCCACGTTGGGCACGCTGCCCATCGTCGCAGCGTCGAAGGCCCCGTGCTGCCGGCAATCCTCTACCACAGCAGCGTAAATGCCTGCATAGCTCGAATCGGGAATGACCGCCTTGGTGTCTTGCAGCTCACCTGCGCGATTCCACATGCGACCGCCGTCGCGGATCATGGGTGGCATCGAAGC
>CAYVPD010000018.1:0-13052 GCA_964453545.1 uncultured Gemmatimonadaceae bacterium | reverse complement strand
CGGCCTGCAGTTCGACTTCGGCGAGCACCGACCGTGAAGCACTGAGGCGGCGCTCCACATTGCGCAATTCAGCCGAAAGATCGGCGGCTCCGGTCTGCGCAGACTCAAGCTCCGACTGCAAGCGTGCGCGCTCGGTGCGGATGGCCTCCAGCCGGTTGCGGCTCTCATCGATGCGTCGCTGCAATTCGGTAACACTCTGGGCCGCAGCCGGGGTTGGGAGCGTGCCCAGAGCCAGAGCGGTCACCAAGGCGGTACTCAAAGCCAGAGGGGTGCCGAGGGCCGCCATCAGCACTCGCGCCGACCACAGGTTGGCCCGGTGACGATCAGGGCAGGGTAGCCTCATGCCACTTCGCGAAGGTGTTTGCGCACCGCGAGGGCACTGGCGAGGCCACCAAACCCGATCCCGGCCAGCAAGCCACCCGCGATCCAGGGTAGCGGCAGCCACAACAGCCCGGGAATGATGCGGCCCGCGGCCGAAAATGTGACGATGACAAATGCCAGCGCCACCAGGCCGCCGAGGGCTCCGGTGAGACTGCCCTCGATCAGAAAGGGCAGGCGAATAAAGCCGTCTCGTGCCCCGACCAAACGCATCACGTGGATCTCGTCACGCCGTGCAAAGACGGCGATGCGCAGCGCCAGAGCGATGATGAGCGTGGCGACACCGGCAAAGGCGAGACCGAGGGTCGCTGAGGCCAGCCCGGTCATGCGCCGTAGTTCGTAAAGACGTTCGACCCAGTCCCGGCCGTATTCCACCGACTCGACAAACGGGTAATTGCGTGCGAGTGCCGCAACACGCTCGACGGAGTCAGGGTCGCGCGCGCCGTCGTTGAGTGCCAGCTCAAGCGAGGCCGGCAGCGGATTGATCGCCGCATCGGGAAAGATCTCGTCGAAGTCAGGCAGCACACTCTGAGCACGCACCCGCGCCGAATCTTTGTCCACCAGCCCGACACGAGCGACCTCGGGCAGCTGACTCAGTTCGCCTTGTGCAACCTCGAGCTCGGCCGCGTCGGTCCCGTCCTTCAGATAGGCCACGACCTCGACGCGCGACTCGAGCCCCGTCAGTGCGCCCGAGAGATTGTGTGCCACGATCCCGAAGAGCCCGATCACATAAAGCGAAAGGGCGACCAGAGCGACCGCCAGCGCCGACAGCAGAGGCGTGCGCCCGAAAGCCGAGAACGCTTCGCGCAGCGCGTATCTCATGGGGTGCCTCCCGTATCAAACAGCCGGGCCGCAGGTGCCGCGCGGCTCGGGTCACCCGAGTCGTAGACCAGCGTGCCCGAGTCCAGCTCCAGCACCCGGGCCTCAGGTTTGCTGCGCACCAGGGCGAGATCATGCGTCGCCATGAGCACGAGTGTTCCCCGGGCATGGATGTCTGAAAAGAGGTCCATGACCGCCCGGGTGGCCCGCTCATCGAGGTTGCCCGTGGGTTCGTCGGCCAGCAGCACCACGGGCTCGGTCGCGAGTGCGCGTGCGATGGCGACGCGTTGGCGCTCTCCGCCGGAGAGCTCCGAGACCCGTGTGCGTGCCAGCGCCTCGAGCCCGACCTGGCTCAGGAGCTCCTCAGCTCGGGGCGTGATGCGCCGTGCGGGTGCATCGGTCACCTCAAGGGCGAAGGCCACGTTGGCGAGCGCCGTACGAGATTCCAGCAGTCTGAAGTCCTGAAAGACTTTGGCCACGCGTCGCCGCAGCTTCCAGACCTCGCGTTCGCCAGGAGATGTATGGCCCGCCACCCGCACGTGTCCGCGACTCGGGGTTTCGGCCATGTGCGCTAGGCGCAGAGCCGTAGTTTTGCCCGAGCCGGAATGACCCGTGATGAAGACGAACTCTGCGGGGTCCACCTGAAACGAGACGTCTTTGAGGGCCACGCCTCCCGTGGCGAACTCTTTCCAGACCCCCGAAAACTCGATCATGCAGACGCTCCATGCGGCAACGCGGGCTGACGCTGCTGACGGGCCCGGGTGAGCCGCGCAGCGAGGCGAAGGGATTCCAGCATCGATCCTGCATCTGCACGCCCCTGACCCGCAAGGTCAAAGGCGGTCCCGTGGTCGGGTGATGTGCGCACAAAGGGCAGTCCGAGCGTCACGTTGACCCCGCCGCCAAATGCCACCGTCTTGAAGGCTGCCATGCCCACATCATGGTACGGGGCGATCACCGCATCAAATTCGCCTCGCAGCGTACGAGAGAACACGGTGTCGGCAGGCAGAGCATCAGAGATGTCGATGCCTTCGGCACGCAGCCGCGATACGGCCGGCTGCATGACCTGAGCCTCTTCATCGCCGAACAGCCCCTGATCGGAGGCATGCGGATTCAGGGCGCACAGGGCCAGACGCGGCTGTGCGATCGCCCAGTCGGTGTGCAGCGCCTGGTGCAGTAGACGAGCCTGACGCTTGAGCAGCTCGGTCGTGATGCGCGCTGGCACGTCACGCAGTGCGAGGTGGGTTGTAGCCAACAGCACCCGCAGGGGTCCGCCCAAGCGGGTGGTCTCGGCGGCCATCAGCATGCCCACGTCGTGGGCGCCCGAAAGCCGCTGCAGCAATTCCGTGTGACCAGGCTCTGAGTAGCCGGCAGCGTGCAATGCAGGTTTGTGGATCGGAGCCGTCACCAGAGCATCGGCCTGGCCGCTGCGAATCATTGCAACGCCCTGCTCGATGGCCAGCCCTGCAACCCGGCCCGCCGAGGCCTCTGTGCCGTCGAAGGGCGCCACCTCGACCAAGGGCAGTGCCGCGGCATCTTCGTGTTGCTGGCCGAGCAAGACCACCTCAACCGATGCGTCGTCTTGCAGCAGTTGCCGAGCCGCACGTCGCGCCACCTCGGGGCCGATGCCCCGAGGGTCGCCCAATGAAACCGCGAGCCGAACGATCGGACTCAACGGTCCCTCACCCTTCGCCCGTGGCCCCCGCGGGCTCGAAGCGCAAATCGACGTAGGTCTGTTCGCGCAGCTGCTCCCAGATGCGCTCAAGCCGGCGCTGTTGCTGCAACCGGTTGCGAATCTGGTCACGCAGATCTTCAAACGTGAAAGCTCCCGCCTCGCGAATGCCCGCCACGCGCACGACAGCGACGAGCGACTGTGGCCCGAGGCTGATCACGAACGGATCGAGCACGTCGCCCGGACTCACGTCAGCGAGCGCCTCGGCATACCCGCTGGGCAGCTGGTCCAACTGATCGCGAGCGACCTCGAGGTCCCAGGGTAGATCGGCCATGCCGATTTCTCGATGGATCGAGTCCACACGCGCACCCTGTCGAATCGCCTCGGCCACCTCAGCCCCGGTCTCCATCGCCTGCGCGAAGTCCGAGCCACCCTCTGCACGAATGAGAATGTGGCGTGCCTTGACCTCTCCGGGCCGCTGGCGGTCCACACGAATGATGTGATAGCCAAAGTCGGTTCTCACCGGCTCACTCACCTGCCCGTCGAGCAGCTGAAAGGCGACCTCTTCGAACTCCCGCACCATCATGCCGCGGCGGAACCAGCCCAGATCTCCCCCGTTGGCCCCGGACCCAGGGTCTTCAGAAAACTCACGCGCCAATGCCGCAAAGTCTTCGCCCGCTCGCACGCGAGCCAAAAGCGAGTCGATGCGCACGCGGGCGGCCTCGTACGAAGCCGTGGAGGGACTCGGCTGCACCAAGACTTGCTCAAGCTGAATCAGCTCCGGGCGCTGCCCCATCTGACCCTGCTGCGACGCAAAGACCTCTCGCAGTTCGGCCTCGGTGATGGTGACAGGGGGAGCTTCACGCAGGCGGCGCTCAAGAAACAGCTGCTGCACGAGCTCGCGGCTGATTCGGTCCCGCAGCGATGTGCGGTACGAGGTCAGCGTCATGCCATCGGCACTGAGGGCTCGTTGAAACGCCGTCGCGTCAGGAAACTGCTGGCGAACCGCATCAAGTTGCTGTTCCACACGTCCGTCGATCTCTTGCTCGTCAGGAATCATTGTGGAGTCCCTCGCCGCCTCCTGCAGGACCAGCTGCAGATTGACCAACGTTTCGAGCACCTCAGCCATCAAGGTGCGCCGCTCGGCGGGGTTTTCGGGAATGCGTGCCTGCCCGCTCTCCGCCAACAAGAACATCTCTTCTTGGACTTGGCTGAGCAGGATAATCGAATCGCCGACGACGGCGACAACTCGGTCTTGCAAGTCGAGCGCCTCACCCGGGATCGCGGGTTCAGGCAGCTGACCCGCGGCAGGACGAGCTGCGGCAAGCAGCGCGAGCAGCGGCAGTCGGAACAGCATCCAGCGAGCAGACGTGCGCATCACGATCCCTCGGTGTCGGCTTCTTGGGTATTGGCGTCGTCACCCTCGGCAGGCGGTGCGGGCGGAGCCGGCGCGGCGCGCGGCCCGATGACTCTCAAGAGCTCGGCCACCGCAACCCCGATCGACGGGACATAGACAACGCCGCGGCCATCGGCGCGCAACACCGGCGACAATGCGCCGAGCGGTACCACCGCACGCCGATCGTTCATCATGTCGCGCAGCGATTCTTCGACTTGCCGCTCGACGGCCTGATCGAAGGTTTCCGTGCCACGCGCTTCAATGTTCTTTACCCCCGCGGCCTCGGCCGCCAGCATGAGCTGGGTACGCACCTCAGACCGCAGTGAGTCGAGCAAGCTATCCTCGGGGCGCAGGCCTGCTGCCTCAGCCCGCTCCACCAGCATGCTGCGCTGCGCCAAGGCACCGAGCAGCTGGTCGACGATGACTTCGTCGGGCGCCCGGGCGACCTGAGCGCGATACTCCGGCGGACGCGTGGCCATGAAGGCCCGCAGGTCGCCTACGTCGACCGTGCCGCCTGAAAACGACACGAGGCGGCGGTTTTCGGCCCGACGTGACAATTCGATGGTGGGGTCTGCGGCGATGCGGCGCACGATGTCGGTCGTCGACGTATCGACCTGCAAGTCGGCCCCAGCCTCCATCTCGGCGATGTAGAGAGACTCGGCGACGAGAAAGCGCTGGCCGATCACTTCATCGCGAAACCGGTCGCGAACGAGGTCAAAGGCCGGGGATTCGCGCTCTTCGACCTTGATGACATGAAAGCCGAAGGGGCTTTCGACCACGTCACTCAGGTCACCCGGCTGCAGCGCAAACGCGGCCTCCTCGAAGGGCCGCACCATGTCACCGCGCTCGAAGAAGCCGAGGTCTCCACCGTTGGCAGCCGACCCGCGATCGGTCGAGAAACGCTGCGCGAGGTCGGCGAAATCGGCCCCGGCCCGGAGACGGGTCAGCAGCGACTCGGCCTCGCCACGCACGCTGTCGCGCTGGGTGACGGTGGCCTGCTCGGGAATGGCGAGCAAAATGTGACGGGCGCGAACGCGGGTGCCAGGGTTCTGCTCTTCAAACAGGGTGCGAAGTTCGTCTTCAGAGAGGGCCGTGTCAGGAGCGATAACCGCATCACGCAGGGACAGGATCATGTCTTGTTCGATCTGCGCCACGAGCAACTGGTCGATGTCGAGCGTGCCCAGCGTCGAGTCTTGCGCGATGGACTGGGCGAGCAGGGTGTAGTCCACCCACAGGTTCGCCACTGCGTCGACCACCGAAGCCTCAGGCGGCAGCTCGGGAGCCGCCGTGATCAGGCGCACGACATCATCAACCGAGAGCGTGCTGTCGCCAGCTCGTGCCACGACGCCTTCGTCAGATCGGCCTGAACAGGCCAGCGGCACCAGAAGCAAGGCGAGCAGAGCAGTGCGCTTGGAGAGGGTCTTCACGGTCTGAGAACTCCTTGGGTGGGCATGTGCCCTGTGGTCGTCATCACCCCGCCATCTCGGCGGGTTCGGCTTCCGGCTCTGCCAAGGCCGAAAAGGCTTCGATCAGCGTACGCGTCAGAGGAATCGGCCCAACCTGCTCCAAGCCGATCGAGAGTGGCGACATGCGCCGGATCTCGACCCGCACCTGATGGTCGGACAGGGGCCCCTGCAAGGCTTGAAGTCTTGGCATGACCTCAGCCCTGAAATTTACACGAGCTGCACGTCCGCGCACCAGCACTCGCTCGATGCCGAGCCGCTTGCCAAGCAGACGGAGCGTGGCGGCGTCGAGCAGGCGCTCCACCTCAGGCGGCAGAGCTCCAAAGCGGTCGATCATCTCGGCCCGCATGGCCTCGACTTCAGTATGCTGTCGAATGCGTGAGAGCCGGCGGTAGAGGTGCAGCTTCTGTCCCGCATCGGGTATATACGCCTCGGGCAGGAATGCAGATCCCGCAAGTGTGATTTCGGGCTCCGGATGCTCGACCTCTCCGCTCTCCTGACGCTGAAGCCGCTCAACGGTTCGCTCAAGCAGGCGCAGATAGGCGTCGATGCCCACCAGATGAGCAAAGCCCGACTGATCCGCCCCCAGCAGGTTGCCGGCCCCACGCAGCTCGAGGTCACGCATGGCGACGGCGTAGCCACTCCCGAGCTCGGTATAGTGCTCGAGCACGCGCAACCGTTTGCGCGCATCTTCGGTGATGCTGTCGGGAGTAATGAGATAACAGTAAGCCCGGCGATCGGAGCGCCCGACCCGGCCTCTAATCTGATAGAGCTGGCTCAATCCGAAGCGATCAGCATGGTCGACGATGAGCGTATTGGCATTGGGCACATCGAGGCCATTCTCAATGATGGCTGACGCCACGAGTACATCGACCTCGCCATCAACAAACGACGTGACGGCCCGGTCGAGCTCCAACGGTTTCATCTGTCCGTGCGCGACCGTGACGCGGGCCTCAGGCACGAGCGCACGAATACGCTCGGCGGCGGTATGGATCGTCTGCACCCGATTGTGCAGCAGGTAGACCTGCCCGCCCCGATCCAGTTCGCGAGGGATCGCCTCGGCCACGAGTCCATCGCTCCAGGGCAATACATGCGTGATGATCGGCATGCGATCGCGCGGTGGCGTGCGGATGACGGTCAGATCACGAATGCGTGACAGCGACAAATACAGGGTGCGCGGAATCGGCGTCGCCGACAGCGTCAGCACGTCGACCGTGGCCCGCATCTGCTTGAGCCGCTCTTTGTGCTTCACACCGAAACGCTGCTCTTCGTCGACCACGACCAGGCCCAGGTCGGCAAAAATCACGTCGTCAGAGAGCAGGCGATGGGTACCGATGACGATGTCGACCTCGCCCTTTTCGAGGCCCTCCAGGATCTCGCGAGTCTCGGCCGCCCCGCGAAACCGGTTCAGCGCTGCAATGCGCACGGGGTATTCGGCCAAGCGCTCCTCGAAGGTGTGCCGGTGCTGCTCCACCAGAATCGTTGTGGGCGCCAGCACGGCGACCTGTTTGCCATCTTGCACCGCCTTGAAGGCCGCACGAATGGCGATTTCGGTCTTGCCGTAGCCGACGTCGCCGCAGATCAGGCGGTCCATGGGTCGGTCGGACTCCATATCGGCCTTTACGTCGCGTGTCGCGGTGCGCTGATCAGGCGTGTCTTCGTACAGAAACGACGACTCCATCTCGCTCTGCCAGCGGGTGTCGGCCCCAAAGGCGTAGC
Source organism: uncultured Gemmatimonadaceae bacterium (assembly GCA_964453545.1). GTDB lineage: Bacteria > Gemmatimonadota > Gemmatimonadetes > Longimicrobiales > Gaopeijiaceae > Gaopeijia. The sequence goes on along the minus strand of CAYVPD010000018.1, from coordinate 5,608 downwards.
CCTTGGTGGCCTCTCTTCGCGCGTAGAGTTCGAGCAACTCGGCGGTCATCTGCTCGATCGAGGCCTCGGTCTTCTGGCGCAGGGTCTGCCATTTGCGCCCTCCGATCTTGTGTACCTGCGGAGGCGTCGCTGCGTCATCTTCGCCAACCCAGCGCTCGATCAGGTCCAGGCGATAGACCGGAACCCGCAGTACCTCGCCGCCGGCATATTCGATCGCCAGCATCTCGAGCTCTTCACCGCCGAGTTCCAGCTTCTGCATGCCCTGAAAACGTCCCACACCATGGTCCATGTGAACCACGTAATCTCCGGGTGAAAGCTGCGACAACGATTCGAGGGAGAGCGCCCCGCGAAACCGCCGAGTTCGTCGCAGGCGGCGAGAGCGACGAAAGATCTCGTGGTCGGTGAAGACATTGAGCGGAGGCGTGGCTCGCGGCAGAAGAAAACCGCCCTCAAGCGATCCCACTCCGACCTGAGCGCCCTCAGGTATGCGGCCGCGCTCGGCCAAAATCTCTTCGAGCCGGTGCGCTTGGCCCTCGTTGTCGCACAGCAGCAGCGTGCGCTCGCCCCGAGCCGCGGCCTCTCGCAAGAAGCTGCGCAAGAGCTTCATGTCGCGGGCGATCTCGACCGGGGGCTCGGCCCCGAGTGAGACATCGCCCTCGTGCTCGTCTCTCAGTTCGATGCGGGCGAAGGCTGCGATCTGCCGAATGGCCGCCTCGGGTGGCACGAACAACGACTGCGGGGGCACCAGCTGCGAGTAGCCGGAGTCGGCCAACTCGTCGTGCACCCGCACGGCATGGTCCCAAGCGCGGGTCAGCGATGACGCCCAGGCATCATCACCGAAGTCGACCAGAAACGCGTCGCTCGGAAGCAGCTCCAGCAGAGAACGCGGCACGGCATCGGCCGCCTCTTCGTGCCGGACAAAGTCGACGGGCAGCACGTGGGTTTGCTCGAGCGTGCCTGTCGAGCGCTGGTCAACGATATCAAAGCTGCGTAGCGACTCGATGGCATCGCCCCAGAACTCGACGCGCACGGCTTCAGGCGTGCCAAACGAGAAGAGGTCGACAATGCCCCCGCGCACGGCGAACTGGCCTACCTCTTCAACCAAGGGCACGCGCTCGAACCCGCGCTCCCCGAGTGCATCGACCAGGTGCTGGAATCCGATTTCATCTCCGGCCTGCAGGGACAGACGCAGGTCGGCCAGCTGCTCGGGTAGCGGAATGCGTTCCTGTAGTGCACGGATTGTCGTGACCACGAGACGAGTTCGACCCGAGAACAGCGCCTCGACCGCTTCGACCCGCAGGCCACCGATCTCCAGATGCGGCTCGTCAGACTCGTAGGGCAGGGCCTCACGTTGCGGAAACAGCACCGCACGGCCCTCGCCAAGCAGGGTGTCGAGGTCGGCTTCAACCGCCGCCGCTGCCGCAGGATCCGGCAAGACCGCAACCAGCACCCGGCCGGGAAGCGTCTCGTGCAGGGTCGCCAGCGTGGCTGAGCCAGCCGAGCCGACGGCCCCCGAAACACGCAGTGCCGCGCCGCGGGCGGGCAGGGCCGCGCTCAGCGCGCGGAACCCGGGTGTCGCGCTCAGCGCAGTGACAATGGCGTCAGGAGTTTTCGGCACGGCGATCTTGCAAAGGCGGAGATGAAGAGGTGCGGGGTGAGCCACGCTCAGCGGCGCCCGAGGCTGCCAGCAGACTCTCGGCGAAGAGCAGCAGAAGGGCCAAGGCGGCCATGAGCGCCCACAACTCCTGCCCGTGGCGCTGTACGAACGCGGCTTCAGCCCAGCCCTGGGGCTCGATCCAGCGGAGCGCTACCGCACCGGGGAAGCGGGCCTCAAGGTCGGCCGCCGCAACCAAATCAGCGGTGGCCACGACCGCGGCTGGCTGCACCGCGAATTGCTCTACGATCGAGTCGGCGGCGAACACCGTATAGATGCCGGCCCGCTGGGTCGACGAGAGCTGCGAGGTACCGTCGGTGGGTTGCCGGGTTCCGTCCGGCAGCTCGACCGAGTCGGCAATGGTCGGGAGCCCGACGAGACGTCCGGCCGTAAGCTCACGGGTACTGCGGGCAGCTCCCCATCCCCCGACGATCCACTCGACGAAGGGCAACATGGCCGCATCGACCGCCATACGTGTCCACGACGGCTCCAGCGGGTGTGCCAGCAGCAACACGCGTTGCCGACTGCGGGTTTCGGTTGCGACCAGCCACGGGTCGCCCCCCTCGAAGTCGGCCTTCAGCGCGATCGCGGGATCATTGCTGACCGGCGCCAAGCCATAGCTGCGTTCGACAATAATGTCGGCGATTGGGGCGGGAACGGCCGAGGGCGCGATCCGCCGTACCGATGGGCTCGCTTGCGGGGGTGAATAGTGCCACGGCACACCCGCGTCTTCGAGGCGGCGATTCAGCGCCGGAAGCAGCGAGGGGTCGCTTGGGGGGAGTACGACGACGGCGGTCGTGGGCGCAGTTGCACCGAGCGCTGCCGCCCCCTCAGAAAAGACGACATCTGCGGAGCCCGCAGTCGCAGCCGAGCCTTCCGCGAGCTCGGCTCGGCCTGCCTCAGCCAGCGTTGCAAGCGCGGTCGCGAGAAAGGCATGATCGGCTTCGGCGGGGAGTGCGACGCGTGGAGCGTCAGAGATGCGCACGGCAAACCAGCGGCGGTTGTCGGCCCGCAGCGCGTCGGGGTCGGCTTCGACCCAGCCCGAAATCCAGGGAGAAGAGAATGGCCCGGCCGTGAAGTCGACCGCGGCGCCAGTGGTAGCCGCCTCTGCGGCCACCACAGTGCCGTTGAGATAGAGACGCACGGTCACGGGCTGCGGCGTGTCGCCGTCGAGCGTCGCGCGGATTGAGGTGCGCTGATCGCGCAACGGGGCGAGTCCGCCACCCACCTCGACGGCCGAGATGTGGTGAAGGGCCTGACCGGCGACCAGGGGGGCGGCAAGCAGAACTGCCGTTGGCGTCTCTACCTCAAGTGGCCGGGTGTCACTGGCCGACTGGACCGCATCGGCCGAGCCGGCCGGGGCTTGCGCAAAGCGCACGCCGAGGTCGACGAGCAGATGAAGTTCGGCCGCGTCGAGGCCTGCATCGTCGATGAGGGCACCCGCACGGACCAGCACGGCGTCCATGGCATAGTCGCCATCGGTGGGCTGCGTCGAAGCGATGCGCTCGAGGGCCCCGGAGCGATCCAGAGGGGCGAGGCGATCAGACAGCTCGCCCGTGCGCAGCACCCAGATGCGGTCTTCGGCGGTCGCGTGTGTGAGCGCCGCGGCGGCCTGCGCCTTGAGGGCATCGAGCAGCCGACGATCGTCGATGACGCGCTGCGTAGCGACGGAGTTGTCGATGACCACGATGATCGAGGTCGGGGGGTGAGCTGCGCCGGCGCCCGACCAGAGCAGACGGGCACCCGCGAGCACCAGCAAGGCGAGCGCCAAGGTGCGCAGGGCGAGAAGCAGCCATTGCCGCATGCGAATGCGGCGGGCGTGATCTCGCTCAGTACGCTGCAGATAGCGCAGAGCCGGGAAAAGCACCTGCCGTCGGCGGTCGCGGTGCATGAGATGCAGCGCGATCGGTACGGCCAGCAATACGCCCGCCAGCAGAAACAGCGGAGAAAGCAGGCTCACCCGAGACGTGCGCGTTTGCGCAGGTAGGCTCGCAGCGCGAGCGACATTGGGGTGTCGGTGCCCACCACCTGATAGTCGATGCCGTGCGGTACCAAAGCACGCTCCCAGTCACTGAGCGCCTCACGCACGGCACTGCGGTACGCCTCGCGCAGATCTCCGACGCTGACCTGCAACTCGCTGCCCGATTCCGGGTCGACGAAGCGGGCATCGGCTTCTTCCGGCAGTTCGCGCTCCCCCGGGTCCACCAGATGGAAGACGAGCACTTCGTGGCCGCGATGGCGCAGAAAGCGCAGCGCGATGCGGGTTTCTTCGGGGTCGACCAGCAGGTCAGACAGCAAGATGACGAGCCCGCGTCGGCGCATGCGGCCGGCCAGTTCGCGCAGGGCGCCGGCTGCTGCGGTACGGCCTCCCGGCTCAAGGGCTTCGAGCCGCCGCACGATCTCGCTCCACTGACGGCGGCCTCCGCGTGGCTCCAGGCGATCGACCACCTGATCATGGAAGGCCGTCAGCCCTACGGTATCGCCCTGGCGCAGCAGAACCAGCCCCATGGCCGCCGCCAGATGGCGAGCGTACCAGAGCTTGTCAGGCAGCCGCCCGGGCTGCGAGCTCCAGGCCATCGAAGCGCTGACGTCCACGAGCAGGGTGGCGCGCAGATTGGTCTCTTCTTCGAATTGCTTCACGTAAAAGCGGTCGGAGCGGCCATACATGCGCCAGTCGATGTAGCGCAGGTCATCGCCGGGCTGATACATGCGCAGCTCGGCAAACTCGGCCGAAAAGCCCCGATGCGGCGAGCGATGCAGCCCCATGAGAAACCCTTCGACCACTTCGCGTGCCACGAGCTCGACCCCGCCCAACTGGGCGAGGGTCGTCGGATCCATAAGGTCTGCGCGGCGTTTCGAGGGCTTCGTGGCCATTCTTGAAAGTTCGCCTGCGGCCAGCGGTCCGAACAAGGGTGGCGTCAGCGAAGCGGGTCGCCGGCAGTACGGGCCCGAACTGATTGAGTCGGGGTAGAGGTACGCGTTATTTTACCGGGCTGAGCAGGCAGGACACTCTCGCTCCTGTGCCGCCTCGCCCCTACGCCGTGCTTCCGGCTCGACCTCTGAGAGATCCGTGCGCCTCGATCATATTCGAAACTTCTGCATTGTCGCCCACATCGATCACGGAAAGTCGACGCTGGCCGATCGCCTGCTCGAAGAGACATCGACGCTCGACTCGCGCCAGATGCGTGACCAGGTGCTCGACTCCAACGAGCTCGAGCGAGAGCGCGGCATCACGATCAAGCTGCACGCCGTTCGCATGGACTATCGAGCCGACGACGGGCAGACCTATGAGCTCAACCTGATCGATACGCCCGGACACGTCGATTTCACGTATGAGGTGTCGCGCTCCTTGGCGGCCTGCGAGGGCGCGATTCTCGTCGTCGACGCGACGCAGGGCATTCAGGCCCAGACGCTGTCGAATCTCTTTCTGGCGCTCGACGCCAACCTCGAGATCATTCCGGTGCTCAACAAGATTGATCTGCCGGGTGCCGAGCCGGAGCGCCGCCGTGACGAAGTCTGTGATCTGCTGGGCGTCGATCCGGAGTCGGTCATTCTCGCGAGCGCCAAAGAAGGCGTCGGCATTCACGACATTCTCGAAGCTGTCGTAGAACGCGTGCCCCCGCCCGAGGGCGACCGCAAGGCACCGCTTCGCGCGCTGATCTTCGATTCGTATTACGACAAGTATCTGGGGGCGGTGCCCTCGGTGCGGGTGGTCGATGGGGCGTTGCGTAAGGGACAGAGCATCACTTTTGGCGCGATCGCTACCCAATACGAAGTGACTGAGGTCGGCTACATGCGCCTCAAGCGCACCCCGCAGCCCGAGCTGGGGCCGGGCGAGGTGGGCTACGTCGTCGCGGCCATCAAAGAGGTCAGTCACACGCGTCCGGGCGACACGATTCTCGATGTCGATCACCGGGCCACTGAGCTGCTGCCGGGCTATCAAGAGGTGCGCCC
>CAYVPD010000017.1:0-13225 GCA_964453545.1 uncultured Gemmatimonadaceae bacterium | reverse complement strand
GGGGGGGGGGGCGGGGGGGGGGGGGGGGGGGGGGGGAGGCCGATCTCCACGCAGCCGAAGCGGGGGCTGGGGCCACGGTCTATCTGATCGTCGGGGTGAACGGGGTGGGCAAGACCACCTCCATCGCCAAGATCGCCCACCGTCTGGTCGGCGAGGGGCGCAGTGTGCTCGTGGCAGCTGCCGATACCTTTCGCGCGGGGGCGGTCGAGCAGCTCGAGATGTGGGCCCGACGCATCGGCGCCGATTTCTTGCGCGGTCAGCAGGGTGGCGACCCCGCGGCGGTCGCGTACGACGCCATCGAGGCGGCCCAGTCCCGAGGCACCGATGTCGTGCTCATCGACACGGCGGGGCGCCTGCACACCAATCGCAACCTGATGGAGGAGCTGCGCAAGGTTGATCGCGTGGTGCGTCGCCGCCTGGGCGGCTCGCCCCACGAGTCGCTGATGGTGCTCGATGCGACGACGGGTCAGAACGCGCTCCAGCAAGTGCGCAGGTTCCGGGAGGTCGTCGAGCTGACGGGCATCGTGCTGACGAAGATGGATTCGACGGCCCGGGGCGGGATCGTCGTTGCACTGCAAGAGGAGTTCGGGCTGCCGGTCAAGCTCGTGGGCCGAGGTGAAGGCGTCGACGATCTGGAGGCCTTTGATCTCGATGACTTCATGCAGGGCATCTTTGCCGATGCTTGATCGGCGGCCCGGCAGCCAGCCGTCGTCGGGCATCGATTTTTCGCTGCTCGACAAGCCGGTGCAGTTTCTGAAGGGCGTAGGACCACGGCGCGCTGAGGCGCTCCAGCGCATGGGACTGCTGACCGCGCGCGATGTGCTCTACCACGTACCGCGGCGCTATGACGACGCGTCAACGATCCAGCCAATCGCCTCACTGCAGACCGGGCAAGATGCCACGATCGTGGGAACCGTGCGCAGCAAGGGGGTCATTCCCACGCGAGCCCGCCTGCGCATCTTCCAGGCGGTAGTGCAAGACGGCTCCGGCCGCGTGACCCTCTCGTGGCCCGGCCAACCCTGGCTGGATCGCAAGCTGAGCGAGGGCGATGTAATTCTTGCGACCGGTCCCGTACGCTTCTACCACGGGCCTCAGTTGCAGCCCCGCGAGTTCACACTGCTCAGTCGGGCCGCCTCAGCAGGGCAGGGTGAGGCGCTTGCCCTCGACGACGTCGCCGCCGGAGCCATCTTCGTTTCGTATCCGGCCAGCGAAGACGTGCCTCAGTGGGCGCTGCGCAGCCTCTTCGAGCGCAATCTCGACGCGCTGCTGAAGCTGGTGATCAAAGAAGAGTACCTGCCTGCGGTGGAGCGTGAGCCCCTTGGTCTACCGGCCTTGGGCGAGGCATTGCAGGCGATGCACCGGCCCTCGTCGCTCGCCGAGGCCGAACTCGGGCGCAAGCGGCTGGCGTTTGACGAGCTGTTCTTCTTGCAACTCGTACAGGCGCAGGTCCGTCACCGCCAGACGACGGAGCGGCCCGGTATCACGCATCGGCGCACCAACGAGCTGGTGCGGCCCCTGCATGAGGCGCTTCCGTTTGCCCTCACGGGCGCACAGGCCGACGTATTGCGTGACATCGCCAATGACATGACCTCGTCGCGCCGCATGAACCGGCTGCTGCAGGGTGATGTGGGCGCAGGCAAGACGCTGGTAGCCCTGTTTGCGATGCTGGTGGCTGCCGAAGGGGGGTGGCAAAGCGCACTTCTCGCCCCGACCGAGATTCTCGCAGAGCAGCACGCGCGCAAGTTGAGAGAACTCACGGCCGAGCTTCCGGTCGAGGTCGCCCTCCTCACGGGGCGACAGTCGGCGGCCGAACGCCGCGCCGCGCTCGCGGCGATCGCCTCGGGCGAGGCGCGGCTCGTGGTCGGCACCCACGCTCTACTGCAAGACAAGGTCGAGTTCGCTCGACTCGGCCTGGTCGTGGTTGACGAGCAGCACCGCTTTGGCGTGCGCCAACGCATGGCGCTGGCGGAGCGAGAGCCCGCCCCCGACGTGCTTGTCATGAGCGCGACCCCCATCCCCCGATCGCTCGCCCTGACGCTCTACGGCGATCTCGATCTCAGCGTGCTCGACGAACTGCCCCCGGGCCGCAAACCCATCCAGACCCACCTGCGCACGCCCGCGCGGCGCGGCGCCGTGCATCGGTTTGTCGACGAGGAGCTCGAGGCAGGTCGGCAGGCCTACATCGTCTATCCTCTCGTCGAAGAGTCGGAGAAGGTCGATCTCAAGGCGGCAACCCAGGAGTATGAGCACCTGCGCACCGAAGTCTTTGCGCATCGGCGGGTCGGCCTGCTGCATGGTCAGATGCCGGGCGAAGAAAAAGATGCGGTGATGCGCGCGTTTCTGGCCGGGGACCTGGACATCTTGGTCGCGACGACGGTGATCGAGGTCGGCATCGATGTACCCAACGCGAGCGTGATGGTGATCGAGCACGCGGAGCGCTTCGGCCTGTCGCAGTTGCATCAGCTGCGGGGCCGCGTGGGGCGTGGTGCGGCCGAGAGCCACTGCGTGCTCATCTCGCAGGGTGGTGAACTGGCCAGCGAACGACTCAAGACCTTTCGCGATACCTCTGACGGCTTCGAAATCGCTCGCGCCGACCTGCAGATCCGGGGGCAGGGGGATCTTTTCGGCGCCCAGCAAAGCGGCAAAGACCCCATATTGCGCTTCGCAGACCTCACGCGCGACGAGCAGCTTCTGGTCAGAGCGCAACAGCTGGCGCGGCGCGTCATCGAGGCCGACCCCGAGCTGCGCGCACCCGCACATGCTGCAATCGCAGCCGTTTTGCGCAATCGCTGGGCTGAGCGCCTGAAGCTGTTCGGCGTCGGCTGACGCTCCAGCATCACCCCCTCTTGATCACGACGAAGGCCGGCCCTACCCTTGTCTGTTGAGAATAATTCTCAACCGCATCTCGGGTGCGTTCGTCCAACGTGTGATTGGGGCCGTCTTTCCGTGTCGATCCTGCCGTCTCTTGTGTACCGTTCTGGTCTGTCCTGCCGTGCAAAAGGTTCGCTCACTTCTGTCGTGGCTCTGCTTCGGCGTCATGTCGTTGTCCCGGTGGCGGCGGTCGGGGCGGTGGCAGGCGTGCTCTCGACCGCACCTGCTGCGGCGGCTGTGGCTGTCGAATCGGCTCAGGCATCCTCAGCAACCGGGCTCGAGTCCCAGCTTCAGGCCGAGTCCCCGCTTCAAGCTGAGGGCTGGGGGCAGGTCGTGGGTGTGGTCAGCAGTGCCGAGGGCATTGGGCTGGCCGGTGTGAGCGTTCGGGTGGTCGGCCGTGACATCGGGGCGATAACCGATCGATTTGGGCGCTACTCGTTGCGGCGCGTGCCTCAGGGCGCTCAGGTGCTGATGGTGCAGGCGCTCGGGTTTGCCGAGGCGCGGCGAGAGGTGACGATCGAGGCGGGGGGCACACAGCGGGTCGACCTGCAGCTCACCGAGGCGGCCGTCGACCTCGCCCCGCTCAAAGTTGTGGCGGAGCGCACGCGGCTCGTGGGTGATCCCTCGCGGCTCGGTGACATCACGGGGGCGGCGCACCTGCCCCCATGGAGGGGCAGGTCGCCTTTCTCCCGTCGGTCGTTCACGTCGATGGCGTGGGCAAGTCAGGCTGGTTGCAGCTCGTCAGTTCGGCCAATGAGCCCCTGGAGGTGGCCCTGACCCTGCACTTCGGATATCCGGTCACAGACGACAGCGGGCGGGTGAGCGTCACGGCGCCGGGCGAACTCCCGGATTCCGCGCTGCGCTCTGCGGTGCCATGGCTGAGATTTGCGCCGGATCGTGTGGTACTCGAGCCTGGAGCGTCGCAGCGCGTGCGCTTCGTGGTGCCCAATGGACCGCTGCCAACGGGGGAGTACTGGGCTCGCCTGACGATTCATCCACAGCCTGCGCGTTGGACGCCGTCGGCTGCGCCGTTCGGCGATCAACATGATGGATCCAGCCCCATCGACACGATTCCGCGCGTGGGCGTGCGCGTGCGAAGTCAGGTGGCGCTCCCCGTCTTTTTGCGGTCGGGACCGGTGACGACGCAGCCGCTCCTGGACTCCATGACCGTCGAGCGACAAAGCGACCGGGTCGGGGTGCGGCCCTGGTTGTCCAACGTCGGTCAGGGCGCTGCGCTGGGCTTTGCCCGTGTTGAGCTGATTGATGGCCACGGGCAGTCTGCGGGCGTCGTAGAACGTCAGGTCGCGATCTACGACCGCCAGTCACCTGAGTTCGTCGTGCCTGTTGCACCTGCAGCTGTTCCTCCCTTTCGGGTGCGCTTCAGCCTCACGGATCAGCGCCCCGATCTCCCCGATGACGTTCATCTGGGGTTCGCAGCCATCCACACCGAGGTTGCGGTGCCCGGGACCGATGCGGGCACCCCCGACCCTCGGTCATCGCTGTTTTCGCTTCAGTTTGAGGGCGTCGAACTTGGGGTCATTGAGGCCAGGCACGATCCATCACTCCCCTACGAGCCACTCTTTTCGGTCTCTGACGTGAGTCAGGCTCTCAGCATCGGCCTTGATCGCGAGCCCAATCGTGCGGTTCTCGTCGGGCGAATTGCGGCAGATGTGCCTCTGGAGATCGCCCTGGACCTTGATTCGGGGCGTGGATAACGGGGCGCACAAGCGATTGATGTTTCGGGGGCACCGTATCTCGCCCAGGCAGATGGTATTTGGCTTCCTGCGGGCACATTGGCCGAACTCTTCGGCGTCGGATTGCGGATTGATCCCGTCCTGCTGGCACTGCGCCTCGATGCGCACTACAGACAACTCCCCCGCTTCGCCTCTCGACAGATGCGCAAGCTGACGGCCTCAGGCCGCACGACGCCCCTGAGCACCGCTGGCCTCGATCGGCCCCAAGTGGGCGTACAGGTCGCCTCGCTGCGGCAGATGTGGCCGCGGCGCATATCGGTTACGCACGCGCTGGGTCTCCAGCCGTCAGGGCAGCTGGATGCGACGTTGGGCTTCGGGCTGGCGGTGCTTGGGGGTGGCATGGAGCTGCGAGCCGCATCGAGTTCCGGGTTAGCTCGCAGGTCAGGTGGTGCGGGTGGGCCGGGCCGTTCCTGGAGCTGGCGATGGGAGCTGATGATGCCGTCGTCGGCGCTGCTCACTCGCCTTCGGGTGGGCGATGGTCCTGCCGCAGGTCCTTGGGGAGGGCGGAGCGGCTTTGGCGTCATGGTGTCGAACGCACCCGTCGTCCGCCGAGGTGATCTCGGTGCGGATCAGCGGCAGGGCAGGACCGACCCGGGAGCCGAGGTCCAGCTCTGGCTTTCGGGGCGCTTGGTCGATGCCACGATCGCTGACGCCGAGGGGCGATGGCAGCTCGATCTTCCGCTCAGTGCCGGCGAGACAGCAGGTGAGTTGGTCATTCTCCGCAATGACGGTGTGTATCGTGAACCGGTCTTCGTCATCTCGTCACCCGATATGCTTCCAGCCCGTCGTCTTGAATACTCGGTGTCACTTGAGATAAAAGAATGCAAAACATTTGCTGACAACTGTTTAACGGCATTTGAGTGCAGTCGTTTCTCGGTTGATTTACGCTGGGCACCAAGGTCTCGATTCACCTTGCGAGGGGGCCTTCAGCGAGAGCGTGAGCCCGGGTGGGAGGCTGGGCTGCGACCCTGGTTCCGAGCGACATGGGCGCCTGGAGATCGGTGGTTGCTTGCGGTCGATCCGTTTGGACCTTTGCGCCGTGTCGAGACGAGCTTTCGTTTCTGGTCGACGCTGGCCGCCGTAGCGAGTCACGAGCGGGGTGCGGGGGTGGGTGCCATGTCCCCCGCCCCTCAACACGGGGCCGAGGGTCGCGATGTCGAGCGGCACCGGGTGCGCGTCGAGACGCGCACGGCCGGGCCGCTCGGTGGCGCTCTGGACTTCGGATCGAGCAAGCACTCCGAGGGTCGCAGCGACGAGTGGCGCGGGCGCATCGATTTCAGGGCGGGTGGCTGGCTCGCGCGCATGGCGGCAGGTGCGCGTCTCGAACGATCGGGCCGAAGGGGCCGCGTCCACGTTCAGCGCTATGAGCGCCTTTCCATGGCCGGGCAGCTCCCACGTCTGGGCATCGCCGGGCTCGATGGCCTGCGGCTAAATGCCGAGGTAAAGACCTCGGATACCTTCGGAGCCGTCGACGAGGTCGCGCTTCGCACCTTGCGAAGCCTCCGGCGACAGGGCCAGTTGGATTTCTCGATGCGTTGGGGCCCTCTGCGCCCTTTCCGCGTGGCCATGGCCATACGCGCCGCGACGCCATTTGCTCGCTGGACACAGCTTGTGCAACCGCCGCTCGGCCAGGCCGAGGGCTGGCAGTTCTCAACCACGGCCTCAGGGTCGGCCGTCGTGTCTCGCGATGGCGTTGAGTTGCGGCGCGATCCGGCCCATGCGACGGCGTCACTCGCGCTGGCCGCATTTGTCGATGACGACGGTGATTCGCGACTCGATGCCGAAGAGGTGCCACTGGAGGGCGTAGTGATGCGGGTGGGGCGCCGTGAGGCGGTGACGTTGGGAAACGATGCCCGAGTGCGCATCGCTGACCTTCCTCCTGGCGTTCCACTGGCCGTCGAGGTCGACACGTCTGTGACGCAATGGGATGCGTCAGGACAGCCGGTTGAGCCCGTGCAGCGGGTATGGTGGATCACCCTGGGGCCCTATGCCGAGGCGGTGCTGGAGGTGCCGTTCCGCCGGGCTCCGTCGGCGAATGGTGCCGACGTGGAACCGATCCGGGGCGTCGGGTAGATGGAGCCGCAGCAGGGAACGCAGCCGTGATCTCTCACTTCAGGACGCAACGTTATGCCGAACACGCAACATTACGGAAACCATACGAAGCTGGTGCCAGGCTTTCACTACATCGCAACACCCCTTCTCATCGCCTCGCTGGCTTGGTTCGGCCTGCGGGTGATTCAAGAGCCCTCGCTGGAGACGGGCTTCATGTTTGTGCTGGTACTGTATGTGGCGTTCAACCACGCCTTTACGCGGCTGTTTCCGCTCGCCGTGCAGGACCGCCTGATCCGGCTGGAGGAGCGGCTTCGCCTCGAGAGCGTGCTGGACGAAGACATGTGGCATCGCATTCCCGAATTGACGACGAGCCAGTTGATCGGACTTCGTTTCGCATCTGACGATGAATTGCCCGGGTTGGTGGAGCGCACGCTCAACGGCGAGTTCTCCTCACGCAAAGCGATCAAACAAGCCGTTCGGGACTGGCGCCCTGACCACGAGCGCGTCTGAAACATGCGGGGCCCGGAAGCACGTTGCGCCCCTGTCCCGCACGTGTCGTGCATGACAGATTGATCGCTTGCGTGCGGCCCGTTCTGCCTTGCAGCCCTGACCTCTTCAAACTTTTCTTGCCATGTCGAAGCTCGTAGAGATCCGTCACCTGAAAGATCATGTCGGAGACGACGTCACCATCGCCGGATGGGTCGAAACGACGCGCGCGCACGGCAAGGTGGCGTTTGCCGAAGTGCGTGACGGGACCGGGGTGGTGCAGGGGGTCTTCTTCAAGAAAGAGATGGAAGAAGAGCAGTGGAGCGTGCACGAGACGCTGACGCAGGAGTGCACGGTCGCACTGACGGGCACGGTGCGCGAGGAGCCTCGCTCTCCAGGGGGCTTCGAGCTCGGCGTTCGCGAGGCTCGGCGGCTCTCGGAATCGGTCGACTACCCCATCCAGCCCAAGGAGCACGGGGTCGATTTTTTGCTGGACCACCGCCATTTGTGGTTGCGGTCCTCACAGCAGAGGGCCGGGCTCAAGGTTCGTGCAGAAATCGAGCAGGCGATTCACGATTTCTATTACAACCGTGGCTTCACGCGCATTGATACGCCGATTCTCACGGGGTCGATCGGCGAGCACGCAGGCACGCTGTTCTCGACCGAGTACTTTGACGATACGGCGTATCTTGCACAGACCGGTCAGCTCTACGTCGAGGCGGCATGCCCTGCATTTCGGCGGGTCTATTGCTTCGGTCCGACCTTCCGAGCCGAGAAGTCCAAGACCCGCCGGCACCTGACGGAGTTCTGGATGGTCGAGCCCGAGGTCGCCTTTGCCGACAGCAATGACAACATGCGGCTTCAAGAGGAGTTCGTGGCCTACCTCGTGGAGCGTGCTCTGGAGCGTTGCAGTGAGGAGTTAAAAGTACTCGAGCGAGATACCAGCAAGCTTGAGTACATCAAAACGCCTTTTCCCCGCATCAGCTACTCTGACGCAGTGGACAAGCTGAAGGCCGCCGGCAGCGAGATCGAATGGGGCGACGATCTAGGTGCGCCAGATGAGGCCAAGTTGACGGAGGGCAATGACTTGCCCCTGTTCGTCTACAATTATCCGAAGCAGGCCAAGGCCTTCTACATGAAGGAAAATCCCGACGATCCTCGCACGGTACTGTGCGATGACCTGCTTGCGCCCGAGGGGTACGGAGAGATCATCGGGGGCAGTCAGCGCGAAGACGATCTGGATCGCCTGCGGGCACGCATCGCGGAGCAGGGGCTGCCCGAAGAGGCCTACTCGTGGTACTTGGATCTGCGCCGCTATGGCACCTTCCCCCATTCCGGCTTCGGCTTGGGCGTGGAGCGCACCGTCGCCTGGATTACGGGGAGGCATCACATTCGCGAGATGATTCCATTCCCGCGCCTGATGAACCGTCTGACGCCCTGACCTTGATCGCATCGGACAAAGGTCGGATTTGGCATGGCTGATCTCGTCATCGACATGAACGACGCGCGCCCGATCTGGACGCGTCCCGAGTCGTTTGTGGCTGAGATCAGCGCGGCGCTGCCGGCCGACTGGTCCATGGTTGTGCTTGACGTGCCGAGTGAAGGAACGGGTGATGGCGCCACACGCGCCGACCCGCAGGTACTCGAGGCCGTGCGCGATGCAACGGTGTACATGGGCTTTGGTATCGCGGCCGAGGTGTTGGACGGCGCGCCGCACCTGCGCTGGGTGCACAGCGGGTCGGCCGGTGTCGCCAGCTCGATCACGCCCTCCATGCTTGAGCATCGGCCCATCTTCACGAACTCTGCGGGCCTGCATGGCATTCCCATGGCCGAGTCGGTGCTGGGCATGCTCCTGCACTTCACGCGCGGCTTCGACTACGCCGTGCGCGCCCAGAGCTCGTCTCAGTGGAATACCGGGTCCTTCTACGCTGCCAACGCACCCCTGCGAGAGCTGAGCGATCTGACCGTCGGGATTGTCGGATACGGGGGAATCGGCCGCGAGATCGGGCGGCGGCTCGAAGCGTTGGGCTCCCGCGTCATCGGCATCGGACGCTCAACGGACAAGAGTCGAGGCGACCTTCATGCGCTCTTGCGCGACAGCGACGCCGTGGTGCTTACCGCCCCGGACACACCCGAGACCCGCGGCATGATCAACGCCGAGGCCCTGGACAGCATGAAGCCGGGGGCGGTGCTGATCAACGTGTCTAGGGGTGCGCTCGTCGATGAGCCGGCCTTGGTTGAGGCGCTTGAGCGTGGGCACCTGCGCGGCGCCGGCCTCGACGTCTTTGCCACGGAGCCGCTGCCTGCCGAATCTGCGCTGTGGGCGCTTCCCAACGTGCTGGTCACGCCGCATGTGTCACCGGTCAGTCGTGGCTACTGGCGGCGCCAGACAGAGCTCACCGTTCACAACCTGCGAGCGTTTGCCGAAGGGCGCATCGACGAGATGCGCAACGTCGTCGACCTCGAAGCTGGCTACTGACGGCTCAGTCTGAGGCTTTCTCTGCGGCTTTCAGTTCGTCCCAGAGTTCGTCGAGTTCGGCCAGCGAGGCGTCGCCAAGCCGTACACCCCGCTCTCTGGCCAGCACTTCCAGCGACCGAAAGCGACGTTCGAACTTGTGGTTGGCTCGGGCCAGCACCGACACCGGGTGGGCTTCGGCGAGCCGGACCAGATTCACGACGGCGAAGAGCAGGTCTCCGAGTTCTTCTTCAAGCGCGGCCTGACGCCCTGGGGTTTCGAGCTCGACACGAACCTCGTCGAGCTCTTCGGCGACTTTGTCCCATGCACCCTGCCAGCTTGACCAGTCGAATCCGACGCGCGCGACCCGCTGCTGCACCCGGTGTGCGCGACTCAGGGGGTCGAGCGATGAGGTCACGCCGTCCAGCACACCCGGATCTGGTCGATCGCCTAAGGCCTCGCTTCCGGCCTGCTCAGCGCGCTCCCGGGCCTTGATGATCTCCCAGTCTTCTTGGGGGCCGTCACCGTAGAGATGCGGATGACGCCGGCGCATCTTGGCCTCGAGGCGCCGCGTCACCGAGTCGGCCGTCAGGGCGCCACGTTCTTCGGCAACCACGATTTGGAAGGCGAGATTCAGCAGCAGGTCGCCCAGTTCGCCCTCAAGCTCGTCGTCGTCACGGGCATGAATCGCCTCGATAACCTCCTGCGTCTCTTCGATGAGGTAGGGAATCAGGGTCGAAGCGGTCTGCTTCGCATCCCAAGGGCAGTTGGCACGCAGAAAGCGCACGAGCTCAAGTGCGCGGTCGAGATCAGGGGTGGAAGCCATGCGCCATTGCTCGCATCTTTGCGCCATCATGTCAACGCGCCCCGAGAACCCGTCGCCCCCCGCCTCGCAGGCCCGTGCGTGGGTCGAGGTCGACCCGTCGGCCTTGCGTCGCAATCTAGAGCGCGTTGCGGCGGTGACCGGTGCGGACACGGGCCTGATTCCCATGGTGAAGGCTGACGCCTATGGCCTCGGTGCGGCCGGAGTCGTGCGTGCCCTGTCGTCGTCGGAATCCAGACCCGTACCGCCCGTTGCGGCATGGGGCGTGGCCACGGTTGACGAGGGCGTGGCGCTGCGGGCCGCCGGTGTGGCCGAGGCAATCCACGTCTATTCTCCGCTGACGCCTGACGATCTGCGGCGTGCGGTGGCCGCCGGGCTGGTGCCGACGCTATCGATGCCCCACGAGTTCGATGCTCTGCTGCAGGCCGACCGCCCTGCCGCCTTCCAGATCGAAATCGACACGGGGATGGGGCGTGCCGGTGCCCCGCGAGCGATGTGGTCGACGTGGCGCGAGAAGCTTACCCGGGCCGGGGTAACAAGGCGTACCCCGCTCGAGACGGAGGCCGCTGCGCCTCAGTCGCACGGCCTGAGCTGGGCCGGAGTCTTCACGCATTTCCACTCGGCCGACGAGGCCGAGGGCCCCGGCATGTCGCAGCAGTTGGCCGCATTCCATGAGGCGTTGGCGCTTCTGGACCCCCCCGAAGACGTGCGTGTGCACATCGCCAATTCGGCGGCCGCGCTGCGCTGGGCGGGGCAGGTGCCATTGGGGGCCGCGCGGGCCGGCATCTTCTTGTACGGCGGCGCCCCCGGACCCGACCTCGCACCCCCTGAGCCGGTCGCCCACGTTCGGGCGAGGGTCGTACGCGTCGTCGATGTGCTGCCCGGGACATCGTGCGGCTACGGGGCGACGTATCAGGCCCAGTCGCAGGAGCGCTGGGCGACCTTGGCTATCGGCTACGGCGATGGGCTCCCTCGGGCGCTTGGCAATTGCGGGAGCGCCCTCGTACACGGCCAGCGCGCACCGATCATCGGCCGGGTTTCCATGGATCTCACAGTGATAAACATTTCCGGGCTCGATGGTGTACGCCCGGGGGATGTCGCAACGCTGTTGGGTTGCGACGGCGAGGCCTGCATTTCGCTCTCTGAAGTGGCAGACCTGGCCGGAACCATCTCCTATGAAATCCTAACCGGCTTGGGCGCGAGGCTGCCTCGCGTCTGGCTTGACCTGACCCCATGACGCTCCCGCAATCGACGCATGTCCCTTTCTGACGAGGCCCTGCTCCAACTGGCCCACCAGGCCCGTGAGCGGGCCTATGCGCCCTATTCGGGGTTCTCCGTCGGGGCTGCGCTCGAAGCCGACGACGGGCGTGTGTTCACTGGGTGCAATGTCGAAAACGCCTCGTATCCGGTGGCTCTGTGTGCCGAGCGTGGCGCGGTTTCGGCAGCGGTCGCCGCTGGGGCCCGACGCTTTGTTCGTGTCGCCGTCAGCACGCACGCGAGCGAGCCTGTGGCCCCCTGCGGCGCCTGTCGGCAGGTGCTGGCGGAATTCGGTCCCCACATGAGGGTCGTCGCTCAAGGCTCTTCAGGCATTGTGGCCTGGAGTCTTGAAGACTTGCTGCCGGCACGCTTTGTTCTGCGCGGCACCGAAGCCGACCACGATGATTCTCCACACCACGAGGAGTCGCGTTGATTCACGACGCGTTGAAATCCCGTTTGCGCTTGTTGGCTCCGCTTTTCGGGGCCGTGCTGGTTGCGTTGAGCGCTTGCGAAGAAGACACGCCAAGCTCGCTGGACCCCAACCCGATTCCCGTGCGCACGGTCGAAGTCGAGTTGCCGTGGAGCCAGTTCGGCCAGGCGGTGGAGACCTAC
Source organism: uncultured Gemmatimonadaceae bacterium (assembly GCA_964453545.1). Taxonomy (GTDB): domain Bacteria; phylum Gemmatimonadota; class Gemmatimonadetes; order Longimicrobiales; family Gaopeijiaceae; genus Gaopeijia. The sequence continues at coordinate 915 of CAYVPD010000017.1, read as the reverse complement.
ACCGGCTACGGCAAGCCCTCAGATCTGGGGCGTCTGGTGGTGGCCCGCGACTTCGACGGGGCGCTCGACGCGCATGCCCTGATTCTCCCGGCCGCGTATCCGCTGACCGCGATCGTGCGCGACTCGACCGGTACCAATCGCATTGACTCGGCCTTCGTCTTTCTCGGGGGGCGGCTCGTCGGTGTTGTAGACACGCTCGATGCGGCGCTGCCTACTGAGCCCATCGAGCTCGAGGCAGCACTGCTGCCGCGTCGTTGGGATGCCGCCTCGGCGTCGTGGCTCGCGGCTGTTGACTCCCTCGGTCGCCGCGAGACCTGGCCGGAGCCGGGAGCGGGACCGGTACAGATGCTCACGCGCACAACCTGGGATCCGACGACCGGAGATTCGATCTTCTGGCCGCTCGATTCGGCGCAAGTCGCCGCGATCGGGAGTGTCGACAGCGTACCTACCGGCGTGCGTATCGACATGGTGACCCCGGGTGGCCGCCTGACCCTGCGAGATGTCACGCTCAAGCTCGACACCCGTCCTGGTCTGAACCCCGATACCCTCGTTGCGCTCGATGTCGTGACGGTGGGCAAGACCTTCATCTATTCGCCCGACCCGTCACAGATCTTGCCTGCCGAAGCGCCAGCGACCTTTCGGGTCGGTGGCGTGCCGGCATGGCGCACGGTGCTGCGGGTCGACGTGCCTCGTGTGCTGACCGGCCCTGAGGCCTTGTGTGCCGCCATCGGATGCCCATTTACGCTGACCCAGACGGCGCTGAACAACGCCCGGCTGCTGCTGACGACCGATGCGGTGGTGTCAGGATTCCGACCCACCGATTCGCTCTATGTCGACACCCGCACCGTCTTGGCCCCCGAGTTGTTGCCCAAGGCGCCCTTGAGCGCCTCGTTGACGGGTGGGCTCGGGATCTCA
>CAYVPD010000016.1:0-14259 GCA_964453545.1 uncultured Gemmatimonadaceae bacterium | reverse complement strand
CGCGCTGGCGCTGGCCGCCCGACAGCTGCACACCGCGCTCGCCGATCACGGTGTCGAGCCCGTCTTCGAAGCGGTCAGTGAACTCGGTCACGTGGGCGCGGCGCGCAGCCTCGACGACTTCGTCTTCGGTGGCATCAGGTCGCGCAAAAAGCAGGTTTTCGCGGATCGTGCCGTCAAACAAGAAGTCGTTCTGCAGCACGAGCCCTAGCTGCGTGCGGTAGGTCGCGAGCACGACGTCACGCAGATCGACCCCGTCGACCATGACGCGCCCCGAGTCGGGCGTCAAAAACGATGCGGCGAGCCCGGCAAGCGTCGACTTGCCCGAGCCTGACGACCCGACGAGCGCAACCACGGTCCCGGCAGGGGCCTCAAAGCTGACGCCGTGCAGCACCGGCTTGTCTTCGTCATAGGCGAAGCGCACGTCTTCAAAGACGATGTGCCCTTCGATCGGGGGCATCTCAACCGTGCGTCGGGGGTCGTCGTCTTCGCCAGGCCACGACAGCAGGTCAGACGTGCGATCAAGTCCGGCAAACGCCTCGGTCATCTGCGTGCCGATGTTGGCCATCTGCACGATGGGGGCGATCAGGAATCCGAGGAACAGCGTAAACGAAAACAGATCGCCCAGCGTGATCTGGTCGGCGACGATCAGGCGCCCGCCGTAGCCCATGATCAGCACCGAGGCACTGCCGATGAAGAAGGCGCCCAGCGACGCCACGGCACTCGAGGTGGTGAGCGTCGTTTTGACGTTGTTGAAGATGCGCAGCACGCCTTGCTCAAAGATTTCAGACTCTTTGTCGAGCGCGTGAAAACCCTTGATAATGCGGATGCCGCCCAAGGCCTCGGTGAGCCGGCCGGTGACATCGGCGCGAATGGCTCCACGCTCACGAAACGCCGGGCGCAGACGCTTGAAGGCGCGTGCCGAAACCACGGCAAAACCGAGCATCGGAACGACCGCCAGCGCGGTCATCGTGACGTCGATGCGCATCAGGAAAGCCAGCGCGACAACGGCAGTGACCGTGCCACCAACGAGCTGCACGAGCCCGGTACCGACGAGGTTTCGCACCCCTTCGACGTCGTCCATGATGCGCGAGACGAGCTCCCCAGACTTGGCGTTGTCGAAGATGCGCACCGGCAGCCCGAGCACGTGGCGCTGCACCTGCGCACGCAATTGGGCGATCAGATGCTGGGCTTCGACACTCAGCAAGATCGTGAGCGCAAACGACGATGAAGCCTGAATGATCACGGCGAGTCCGACGCCGCCCAGCAGCTTGTAGAGCAGCGAGAGGTCGCCCTGCGCGATCACGTTGTCGACCAGATACTTGGTCGAAGCCGGCAGCACGAGGCTGGCCAGTCGGTTGACGAGAATCAGCGCGAGGCCCAGGGCAATCAGCCCACGGCGTGGCCAGATGATCTCGCGAAAGGCATGCCGCAGCGAGGCGCCAGAGACCTTGGTCTTCTTTTTGGGACTGCCGAGAGGTGAGCTCATGAGGGCAAAGCTAGCGCGCCAGACGCTTCAGCTGCATCCATGCGACGAGATCGCGCAACTCGTCGAGGCTGATCGCGTGGGCCATGTCATAGTCATGGGTGGTCAGGTCGACCCCCTTGTCACGCAGACGGCTCCGGCCGCGTTCTCCGAGTGAAAAGGGGATGGCAGGGTCGTTGTGCCCGTGCCCCCAGAACACTGGGGTGTCGGCAAGGGCCTCGCCTGCAACGGTGACGACATCGGGTGCATCAACCAGAAAGCCGGAGAGCACCACGACGCCATCCACAGCTCCAGGGTGCGTCAGCGCATAGGCGAGCGAGGTCGTGCCACCCTGGCTGAAGCCACCGAGCACCAATGGGCCCGAGGGGGCCTCAGCGCCAAAGCGGGCGGCGAGCAACTCGGGCAGCTGCTGCAAGAACTCGTGCAGCTGCGAGAGGGCGTCGGCCAGCGTCTCGGGCAGCACTCGATCTTCGCTGAGGTAGCGATACCAGGCCCAGCCGGGCCCGTAGCCCCACGGAGCGGCCGGGTTGGGGGCCTGCGGGGTGACGATCACCGTACCTTCGGGAAAGGCGGGGGTGACGCCGGTCAGGTCATGCCGGTCGGCGCCTCGCCCATGCAAGAGCACGACGATTGGGGCATCGCGATGCGCCTTGCCATGAACGGTGATCTCGTAGTCGAGGGCGGCCGGCGGCGGGGGCTCGAGCGGGCTCAGCTGCGCCTTGATTTGGGTGCGCTGCGGCTCGAGTGAGGCGGGCAGGCAGAGGTTCTGCCCCAGCGCTTCGGCCGGCTCGTCGATGGCAAAGCCGGGTCCGTCGGTGGCAATCTCGAAGAGCATGCCGTCAGGGCCACGAAAGTAGATGCTTCTGAAGTAGTTGCGGTCTTGCACCGGGGTGACGTCGACACCGTGCGTGCGCAGGTGATCGAGCCAGGCCGCCTGCTCCTCATCGTCGCGGGCGCGGAAGGCCACGTGGTGCGTCTGGCCGGCACCCGGCCGGGCCTTGAGCGTCGCACCGGGCCAGCCGAAGAGGGTCCAAGTCGAGCGCGGCGTCACGACGCCGTTGTCATAGCGGGCCCAGAACCAGTGCTGGGTGCGCACGTCGTCTTGGTTGTAGGTCTTCTTGACCAGAGGCAGGCCCAGCACCTCGTCAAAGAACGCGTGCTGCCGCTCAAGGTCGTCAGTGATGGCCGTAATGTGATGAATGCCCGTCAGCGCCATGTCAGGCGTGATCTCAGGCACCGGCGCGGGCCAGATCTCAGCGGCGATGGCGTGTTCGTCACGCCCTTCGGGCAGGCGCGTGGTTGGGGGCACAAGCAGTTTTTGGCCCAGCGCGTCAGCCGGCTCGTCGATCGCGTATCCTGGGCCTGCAGTCGCGATTTCGAGAATTTGCCCGTCGGGGTCGGAGAAATACAGTGACGTGAAATACCCGCGGTCGATCGGGCCGTTGGCCGCTACACCGGCATCGGCGAGACGGCGCTTCCATTTGAGCAGGCCATCGCGATCGGGTACCGAGAGGGCAAGGTGATGAACGCCCCCAATACCCCACTGGCCGCGTCGAGCTTGGGGCCATTCGAAGAACGTCAGGAGGGTGCCGGGGTCTCCTGCACCCTTGCCGAAGTAGAGGTGCCAGGCGCCAGGGTCATCGAAATTGACGGTTTGCTTGACCAGCCCGAAGCCCAGTAGCTCCCGGTAAAACGTCACAGTGCGCGCGGCGTTGCGGGCGACCATCGTGATGTGATGAAAGCCCTGAGTCGCCAGGGAACCGGGGTGCGTCATGTGAGAATCTCCTGGACGAGGGTGTTCAGTGCCGAGAAGCCATGTACGAGCCTGGGGCCCGGCCGACCGAGAAACGCCTCGGGCACGCAGACCACCCGTTTGTGGCCGATCGCTGCCGTTTCAGCAAAGGCCGGATTGTTCAGCACGACATCGGGGCGATACTTCGCGGGGTCTACCCCGCACCATGCGATGACGATCGCATCGGGGTCATAGGCCCGGATTTCGTCGTCGGAGAGGGCGCGGCTCTTCACGGCCTCGCCCGCCAGAGGGTGATCGGCGCCAGCGGCCTCCAGCAGATCGTGCACCCAGCTGAGGCGGCCCGGTGCAAAGACGGGCTTCGGCCACCATTGCACCACGATGCGCGGGCGCCGACGCACGGTTGCCGGCGGGAGCGAGGTCGCCAGCTCCGAGGTCGCCAGCTCTGAGGTCGCCAGCTCCCCCTCCATCGTAGCCCGCATCTGCTGCACCAGCGCGTGCCCGCGCGGCTCAACTCCGAGCCGCTGCGCGATGTCGATGATGTCGCGGTAGACGTCGTCGAGGCTGACCGGCTCGGGCGCAATGAACGGTAGCCCGCGGGCCTCGAGCTGTTCGACGACCTGCTCATGCCCGGGTACCGTCAGGGTGGCCAGCACGAGGTCGGGTTTGAGCGCCTGGACCGCATCCAGGTCGGGTTTCAGGTCGGGCCCCAGTTTCGGGAGCGGGCCGACAACCGATTCGGGCCAGTCGGAGTGCTCATCGACGCCCACGAGCAGATGCGCGCAGCCCAAGGCATGCACGATCTCGGTATTGGAGCAGGCGAGCGAGACGATGCGCATGGGGGTCGGCTCAGCGGTTGAAGTAGGCCGGCTCGTTGCCCGGCTTCCATTTGATGTTGCAGCCGAGCGACGGTCGCTGGCTCGCGGCATCGGGACTCTGGCCTTCGAGCACGGTACGCAACGCGCCGCGCAGATCATTGCCAGTTACCGGCACGTCGTTGCCCGGGCGTGAGGCGTCGAATTGCCCTCGATGGGCGAGGCGGCTATCGGCGTCAAACAAGAAAAAGTCCGGGGTGCAGGCCGCATGAAACGCCTTGGCAACTTGTTGTGACTCGTCGAAGAGGTAGGGAAAGCTGAACCCCCGCGCCTTGGCCTCGAGTGCCATCGCGTCGGGTGCATCATCCGGATAGGCCTCGGCATCATTGGCCGAGATTGCGACGACGGCGGCCCCTTGCTGCTGGGCCTCACGTGCAAATGCGACGAACGCATCGGCCACGTGCTTCACGAATGGGCAGTGATTGCACCAGAAAGCGACGACCAGGGCCGGTGCATCAGCGAGATCGCGCGCGTGCACGAGCTCAGAGGTGACGGCATCAGGCAGCGCAAAATCGGGCATCGGGGTGCCCAGGGGCAGCATGGTCGACGGGGTGCGGGCCATGAGTGAGGGGGGGTTGAGGCTGAACAGACGGAGGTGCAAACGCGAAGGAGGCCGCCCGGGCTACCCCAGACGACCTCCCGATTTCGCGTTCCGAACCTGGCGCGAACGCCACATCCGGCGCGAACAGCGCGGACCGCTTCTGCTCGGCTTAGAGGCCGAAGCGGCGATCGCTTGCCCGTGCCAGGTCGGACGGAATACTGGGACTAGACAAGGGATCACCTCCTTTTTGGGGGAAACATCGGGCACCACTCGTTGGCAGCGCTCAGGCTGCCTCAGACACCGCCATTGTAAACGCAGTCGGCGGGCAGTTTCAAGAGGGGATTTCTACGGATCTGCAACGATGCCCGAAAGCGCCACCCAAAGGCCAAAACCCGTCAGGCGTTGCGATAGGCCCGGCGCACCAGCCAGACGGCGGCCAGCAGCGCCAACCCGATCCAAAGCACCCCCCAGACGACGGTAGGAATGCCCGTCATTTCGGCCAGCATGCGTGCGTCAGACTGAAGCTCGGGCCGATCGATGATGTCAGACTTGATGTCGAGAATGGCATAGCCGACCGATGTCAGCCCAAGGGCCATGAGCAGCGAGGTGCTCCAATTCTCGGCGAGACGACGTCCACCCCAGAGCAGCCCTGATCCGAACAGCAATCCGAAGGTCAAACCAAACACGTTTCGCACGTACACCACGGTGAGCAGAAGCACCAAGGCACCTACGATCATGAGCAGCACCCGCGAGGCGATGCGCCGCGACTGAGCTCCCAGCACGAGCAGGCTGCCCAGCACCAAGCTGCCCAGATACCCTGACGACAAGGCGATGAATGCGCTGCCGCCAGCCCCGACCGTGAGGCCGCCTTGGGCCGGGTCGAGCGTGATGCGATGCACCTCGCCGCCGGTGGCAAGCAGGGCCAGGGCATGGCTGGTCTCGTGAAGGAGTACCACGAAGATCTTCAGTGGATAGAGGACCGGCGTGTACCACAGGTACCAGACGGCCACGAAATAGGCCGAAAACCCCAAGACAAAACTCAGGCGTCGCCGGGTAGTCGGTTTCACTGGAGCCCCGAGTCAGATTGCGCCGCGAGATCACGCTGTAGTTCGCCATGCCGCTGTGCCAGCAAGCCGCCATAGCGGCTGCGGATTTCGCGGCGGGCCAGGTCTTTGTTTTGTCCGGTGGCCGACAGGGCGGCCAGCGCCGCCTCTTTCAGTGCCGAGCGCGGCATCCCAACGACAAATCCCAGCATGGTCGCTTGAGCGAGTGCCGCATCGAATTCTTCTTGCTCGATCGAGGCGCGCCAGGCTGGCGTGACCTCAATTCCAGCGGCTGTCGAGGCTGCAAGCCACTCAGCTTCTGCCTCTGCGTCGACCGTCTGGGGGCGGAACCTGAGCTGCCGCGCAACATCAAGCACGACCTCGTTGCGCACTTCGACAAACGGCACGGTATCTCGGGCTTCGAGACGTAATACGTGAAAACCGTACTGGGTCTCGGTCACAGGGCTGATTTCACCGGGCGCCAGAGCCAGCGCGGCCTGCCAGAACTCCCCTACCCAAGCACCTTCACGCCCCGGCGTGAGCAGCCCTTGCCGGGCCTCAGCCCCGGGCTCCTCAGAGACTTCAGCTGCGACGGCGGCGAGGTCTTCACCCGCTCTGATGCGCTGCAACGCAGCCTGCGCGCGCGCCTCAGCTCGCGCCCGAGTCGGTGCTGTCTCTGCACGATCAGAAAACACGAGCAGGTGACGCACCGTCAGTTCGTAGCGCGGATTGGTGCGGTAGTGCGCGAGCAGCACCGCATCATCCACGCCGGCAGAGTCGAGCGTACGCTGCGCTTGAAGGAGCTCGATGCCACGTTGCGCCACGCGGGACGCGATCGCTGGAGCCACCAGGGCCTCGATTGTAGAGTCAGCGACCTCGGCTCCAAATGCGGTCAGCTCAGCGAGCAACTGGCGCCGGTCGGTCGAGAGGCCCAGCAGCTCCGTCTCTGTAAACGAGACCCCTGCAACACGAAGCGCTTCAGAGCTTGTTGACGGATTGCAGGCAGCCCCACCCGCCAGCAGGGCACTGCCCAACGCAAAGATCTTGAGAGCACGCAAGCACATGTGAAGCTTGAACCCCGACGTGCCCTCAAGTGGTCCCGATCAGTCGGGCTTCATCAAGGTAAGGGCAACGAGAAACGAGATGGCGACCAAGACGCCAAAGATTACGATGGTCGTGACCAGTCTCAATGTGAAACGGCGCCCCAAGTAGATGGGCAGGCGACGAACCATCGCGACGGCGTCACGTAGCCTGCCCGATCGCCCACGCACGAGTTCGTGCACCGCAGCAGACGCCAAGGCGACGGTGCCAGAGTAGTTCCAAACGATCAGCCGGTGGACCGTCAAGGTGCGGAGCGCACTGGCCAGATTTCCTCGAGTGGCAGGCACGTGGTCACAAATCTCGTCTCTGGAGAGCGGATGCTCAGCACTTGCCAGCACCAAAAGAATCTGCCGCTGCAGATCAGAGAGGGTCTCAAGACATCGCTTCAAGGGTTCGGTTGTCGCCTCTGTCGGCGGGAGCTGAGCCAGCTTTTTTGCGTTTGCCGGAGCCCATGTATCGCCTTCGCGCACGATGTGTCCGTCTGAGACGAGCTGGTTTAATAGCTCTTCCAAGCGCCACACGTGACCCCCGCCCACACGGTGCAGGCGGGTGGCGAAACGGGTGAGCTCAGCAGCCGTGAGTGTCGGGAGCAAAGGGCGCAGCGCCGCGAAAATCTCGACAATTTCGAGCGGCTCCAGAATCACCTCTTCGAGTTCGTGTTCGCGGCTGACGCTGTGGAGATCCCAGAAGGCATCGCCCTCTGTGTCGCCACAACCCATGAACATCACGGGCTGTCCGGGAGGCATGCGCAGAACAACATCGACGAGCACCTGCAAGCTCGGCTGGTCGAACCAATGGGCCTCGTCAATCACGATCGCGAGCGGTGCTTCATCAGAGGTCGCCAGCACCAAGTCGGCGACCGCGTCGGCAAGCGCGACCGAGCTGATCGTCGCATTCGACGGCCGGTCTGGCGGCGGACCGCGCGACGGAAGGAGTCGCTGCAATACCGCGCTCGATCCAGCACTGATCCCCGCTGCACCCTGTAGTGATGTCAGGCCACGAACGACACTCGCGAGTGTGCCCAAATCGATGCGAATTCTCGGGTTGGCAGCTCTGGCCTGAACCACTTGGGCGCCGTCGGCTTTTACGGAGTCGATCACTCGATTCACCAGGTGAGTCTTTCCACTGCCTCTGGCCCCCGCGATCGCGACTCGGGTGGGCGTCCCGGATTTTGCCTGCGCCCAGAGCTCGACCAGTCGCCGGTACGCGGGGTTCCGCACGATGAACGCCGTGCCCAGCTCTGACGCGGCAGTTGAAGCCGAGGCCGCTTTCTGAAGCCGGATCAGGCGGCTGTGCAGTTGCGGGAGACGGGTTTGGTCGTCGACGTCGAGCTGCCGGTGTGCTGACTTCAGCGCCCTTTCGGCATGGTCGAGATCGTTGATGTCGAGCAGGTGCGCAATCCGCATGTGGTGCAGTTGCTCTGACGACGGGTCGACATGCAAAGCCAAGTTGAGCCACCTGGTGCGCTGAGAGGCCGGGGCATCGTCAATCTGGCTCTGAAGCGCTCCGAGCAATCGTTGTCTGTATCCCGCCCGTATTTCGTCGGCCCAGCGCCCGAAAGCGGGGGCATCGCCGATATCAAGTCCGAGCAGTACGCCTCCCTGCCATAGGTCGACGGCGGCGTCGAGGTCGCTGTTTGCCAAGGCTCGCATCATCTCTGAGAGATCGGTTGAGACATGCGATCCCAGAGTGACGTGCTTGTTCACCTCAGTGATGAAGTGGTCGCCAATACTGTTGCGAAGCGTCCAGATGGCTTGGCGAACCGACTGGCGCGCACGCTCTTCAGAAACCTGAGGCCAGAGCAACATCGCGAGATCGTCGCGTGTCACGTCGCTCGGTTCGAGTGCCACAAAGCATGCAAGTGCGAGTGGCTTGCCCATCGAGAGCTCGATGGGAGACCCGTTGGCTCGATGGACGCAGGGGCGCCCGAACAGGCTCAGGTGTACGGCGTCGCTCGCCAAAGATTGGGATCGAGACAAACTCGACATGCGGTACTCCCAGAGAGGGCCTTCAGGCTGTCGATCATCGATCCCATTAACATCATAAGCGCTAAGTGTCAGCGACGCGAGAGTCGGTCCGCTACGCTTCAAGTGCAAGTTTGCCAACCGTTTGCCCCGATTCGATGCGCCGCTGAGCCTCACCGGCGTCTTTGAGGGCAAAGGTTTCAACCGGCAGCGCCTGCAGTTGCCCTGTCTCGAACCGATCCAGTAGCCAGCACATGCCTTGGCGCAGCTTGGGGCCGTGCACCTGCAAAAAGCTCAGGTTGGCCGCGAGTACACTGCGATTCTCCGACGTCATCTTCAGCGGATTGAAGCGCGGCGTGCGCAGCCAGTCGAGCCCAAGGCGCAGCCAATTGAGTCGACCGTTGTTGGGCAGCATCGAATGAAATCCGTAGACGACCAGTCGGCCTGTCGGCGCGAGATGGGCGTAGCTCTGCGCCAACGTGGCCACCCCGGTCGCATCGAACACCGCATGGAATCCTTCGGGCGCCAACCGCTTGGCCTCACTCCAGAGATCATCGCGCGAGCGGTCGATCACGGCCGCAGCCCCCATGGCCTTGGCATGCTTGACCTTGTGCGGCGCGCCGACCACGCCGATGGCATGCACGCCGGCGAGACGCGCCAGCTGCAGGAGTGCAGAGCCGACGCCTCCAGCGGCCGAGTGCACCAGCCAGGTTTCCCCCGGCTCCGGGTGCACCTGGCGATGCACCATCCACCATGCGGTGAGAAAGACGGTCGGTGTGGTAGCGGCTTGCAACGCATCAAGGGCCTTGGGCTGCTTGAACACGCCCTGGACGGGCAGCTTTACGTGCGTCGCGTAGCCGTTGAACAGCGTTAGCCCGATCACCCGATCGCCGATGCGCAGTTCGCGATTCCAATCGTCTGTCCCGAGGGTTGAGGCATTGCGCCCCATGGCGACGATGCGCCCTGCAACTTCGAACCCCGGCGTGATCGGGTAGCCGTGCAACTCCTTGGCCGAGCGGTACAACCCCATGCGAATGATGCCGTCGGCATAGTTCACCCCGCAGGCTTCGGTCTCGATGACGACTTCGTCAGGGCCAGGCGTCGGATCGGGCTCTTCAACCCACTCGAGCGCGTCGTAACGGCCCGGCTTGCGAATCAAGATGCGGTGCATGACGTCAGCTCAACCACTCAAGTCTGGGGATGGCGTCGTGGCCGGCCACGACGATTGCGTTTTGCTGCCACGTGCTCCCGAGCTCACGCGCCTGCGGCAGCGGAATGCCGAGTATCAGCAGGTTGGGCTCGTCGGGCCAGCGCTCGCCATGAGGGTGCTCTGCGGGGTCGATGGCCACGCCTGCGATTGCCACGCCCGTGATTGTTGGGTAGCCCGCCTCTGCCACGTCGTGGCTGAGCTGGCGCATGCGCGCCGCATTTTTGTCGGCGCTGAGCCGTTTGCTGTGCGGATTGCAGGCGGTGACGATGGCACTGCACGTGACGCGGTGCTCGGCATGGAGCCCCTGAAGAGGGTCGCTGAACTGGTCGATCACGAGGTCAAACGCTGGCTCGGCGCGCACGTGATAGCGTGTGGCTCGGTAGGCGGTGTCGAGGTCCGTGCGTGTCGGGCTCAAGGTTGCCAGCGCTCTCCGTGCCAGCACATGTCCCAAAAGCGCCATTCGTAGCGCGACGAGACGACAAAGATCTCTTCCAGACGGGCTCGCTTGTCGGCCTGGGCCGCGGCGGCAACCCGGTCCAGTTCAGCGCGCAGCCACGCCGTGCCTTCGGCGAACTCTTCGCCCGAATACATCTCGATCCAGTCCGCATAGCGGGCGTCGGGTGAGGGCCCCCACGTGCGCATCTCTTGGGCGATGTAGAGGTAGCCCCACGCGCAGGGCAGCAAGGCGGCGAGCAAATCGGCCATGTCGCCATCGGCGCTGGTGCGCACCAGGAAGTCGGTGTAGGCCCGCGTCGTTGGCCACATCTCTTCGGCCTCGAGCTCCGCCTGTGTGATGCCAAACCGCTCGGCATAGCTGCGGTGCAGGTCCATCTCTGTGTTCAGCGTCAGATCAAGCATGCGCGCATACCAGCCCATCGAGGCCAGCTGGTCGGCCTTCGCCGCCGCCCACGCAAACACGCGCGCAAAGTCTTTGAGATACAGGTAGTCTTGGCGAACCCAATTGGCGAACAGCGCCTCATCGAGTGTCCCGTCGGCGATGCCTCGCACGAACGGGTGCTCGAGCTGGGCCTGCCAGAGCGGGAGCGCAGCCTGCCGAAGTTCGTCAGAAATCGACATGGGCGCTTACGAGCCGCGTGTGGTCACCTCGATCACGCCGTCTGCCGCACGCGGGTCGTCGTAGCGCTCCGCTGCACCGTCGCCCTTGAAGACGCGCATCTCGGCGATCTGCGCCGGATCCAAGCTCTCGAGCGCTGAGAGGTCGGTCACGACACCGTCGACGAGCAGCAGGCCGGTGAAGTCGCTCAGCGAGCCCAGCGGGTCGGCCGCTTCATCGGCAAGGCCGGCCTCAGCCCCCTCGCGCGTGACGAGCCGGATCTCGGTCTGTTCGACCTCACCCTCGATACGCCGTGAGACCTCGACCGTAGCGATCGCCTCATCGCTCAACGCCTCAACGTCAGCGATCTGCGCCGACTCTCCATCGACGATGAAAACCACCTCGCCCTCACCGTTGGCCGCGAGTTGACGCCATTCCGCCGACGGAGCTTCAGATTCGGCGGTTGCGACATCGGCCGTTGCAGCCTCATCGGCGGCCTGCGGTGTGCAGGCTGCGGCCAGAGTGGAAAGCGCTATGAAGAGCGCGGAGTTGCCCGAACGCAAAAGGGAATAACGATTCATGTGTCGAGACCTTGAATAAGGAGGGGGCGCGGAAGCAGCAGTAGTGCTTCGCTGCAACAGGCCTCAGTCTCAACCCTCGGGACCCGCCCCGCAAGGCCGGGTTGCCGCAGGCCGCGGGCGACCGGTATCTTGCCGCCGTCTTTGACCGATTCTTGCCCCGACTTGAGAGATCAGCCCTGTGAACATTACCCGCCGTGTCACCCTGAGTCTGCTGAGTGCGGTTTCCCTCTTTGTGGCTTCTGAGGCCGCCGCGCAGAACTGGCAGGCTGCTCCCACGTTTGGTACGGCTACGCTCTCGGCCGGGTTTATGCCCGACCCGCATACGACGTTGGTCCAGGCGGGTGGTAGCGACGAGGTGGCTCTGGTTGACCCGTCATGTACGGGCTACATCAATGAGTCGGCCCCAGATCTCGACCTCAACTACGTGTCGGGCGGCTCTGATCTCTTTATCTACGCTCGCGGTGACGCGGACGTCACGTTGCTCGTGCTTGACCCGAGCGGAGAATGGCATTGCAACGACGATTGGGAGGGCACCGATCCGCTGGTTGCGTTTTTCAACCCAGAAGACGGCAATTACAACATCTGGGTCGGCACGTTTTTCCCGGGTGAGCTGGAGCCCGTGCAGGTCATGATTTCAGAGATCGACCCGGGTTCGGACGGCATCAGTGCTGAACTGCCGGATTTCTCAGCGCCCCCGGTGTATGAGACCCTGACGCTCTCCGCCGGATTTGCTCCTGACCCGCAGACGTGGCCGCTCGACGCCGGCGGCTCGGATCCGAACCCGGTCGAGGGCGCGGATTGCCGCGGCTTCATCAATCTGGCCGCCCCGGATTTCGACCTGAATTACAGCGCCGGCTCCCTGCCCCTGTACATCTCGGCGCGAGCCAATGCCGACCTCACGCTGCTGGTCAACGATCCAAACGGTACCTGGCACTGCAGCGACGATGAGAACGGCACCAATCCCGGCATCGTGTTTTCCAAGCCGCTGAGCGGCAACTACAACATCTGGGTCGGCACGTTTTCGCCTGGCGGACTGGAAGACGCCGTTCTCCAGATCTCAGAGCGCGGTTTCATCGTGAAGTGATGCGCGGGCGCCCCGCTGTTTACCGGGGGCTGGTACCCCGCCTCAGCTTCAGCAGGTTGAACACCGCGGGCTGGATCACGATAAGCAGATAGGTGCGCCGGGCGATCTCCGGGTAGACCACGGCGACGAGTGTCATGACCGCGAAGCAGATCGTCCAGCCCACTACCCGCTGGTGAACGTAGTCGACGTCGGGGTGATCCAGCGGGTGGATCAGCATGCTCAGCTTGCGGGCCCGGTGCCACATCGCCCATTGCAGCAGGCTCGCCAATGACATGGAGGCGAGGAACAGCAGCGTGTTCAGGCGAATGTCCGGATATTCGCCCAGCAGGGCAGAAAGAAAGGGCAAGAACGACACCACCAGCAGAAGAGCGAGATTCAGCACGAGCAGGCGATGGTCATGTCCTCGTATGCCGCGAAAAATGCCGTGATGCTGCTTCCAGAAGAATCCGATCACCACAAAGCTCAGTACGTAGGCCTCGATTTGCGGAACAGGGGCGATCAGGCCGGTGATCAGCGTCTGCTCAGGGTTACTCGCTCCCTCCGGAATCGAGGGGATCTCGATCGCCAGCACGAGCAGGGTCAGGGCGATGGCGATCACCCCATCGGTCAGGGCATTCAGTCGGTCAATGGAATCAGATGCTTCGTTTACTTCGGTGACGTCGGTCATGGGGGCCACGGGCGAGGTGGGAGATATGGGAGGGCACACAAGAGGAGGGCATGGCTGGGTAGTGCTTTGGTTTCGGCCCACAATAGGTCCTCAGGCCGAGCGTGAGCAAGCGAATTCGCCATTTCGCCGGGCGCTGGGGCTCACCGGGGCTGCGCTGGCTATGCCCGATCAGCGCGCAGCGTGTAGCTCGCGATGAAGCACTCGCTGTCGTGCCAATGAGGACTGCGGTAAGCCTCGAAGTGGGTCGCCGGAAAATCTTCGAAAAAGTGCTCATCAAAGGTGAAGAGGTGCCCGTCAGCCCGAGACGCGGTTGGCTCCGTCCACGGAGCGGCAATCACCACCTGCTTGCGCGCGAGTGCCAGCAGTTTGCGCATGACCGGCCGGGGGTCAGTGAGGTGCTCCAGTGTATGCGAGCAGGTCACGATGTCCCATTGTCCTTCGAGATCAAGCACGTCACCCACCCGGTAGTCGACGTCTGGAAACCGGTCATGTGCGCCGGCCGCATAGATGGGCTCGATGTCGAGCGCGGTAACCTCAAGCTTCAGTCGACTCCACGAATGTGGGTGAAAGCTTTGCGCGATCAGATTGGATCCGGTCGCGCTACGAGCTCCCATATCGAGCAGAGTCATGCGTGTGTCGGCGTTGAGATGGCCCCACTCACGCTGCAATACGTGACACAGGTCGACGGCAAACCCCAGTGACTGTGCGTCGGCTCGAATCTCGTACTGGCCTTCACCCACGAGTGTCGTGGCCAGCCGACTCGCTCGGCGAATGGATCGCAACGGGTGTCGAAGCCACGTCATGGCGTCGCCTCAGGCAAATGGGTCGCGGGCAGATCGGTCTCAGGCAGAGCGGCCTCACGCAGATTGGTTGGGCGGACCGCTGACCGCTGCGACGAATCGAGCG
>CAYVPD010000015.1:0-15500 GCA_964453545.1 uncultured Gemmatimonadaceae bacterium | reverse complement strand
CACGGGGGCTTCGGGCGTAGATCTCACGCTGCCCGGTCGTGGGCAGTGGCGCGGGGGTTTGCACCCGATCTCCCAGGTGATGGACGAGATCTGGCAGGTGTTTCAGGCCATGGGGTTCAGCCGCGCGCGCGGGCCGGAGGTCGAGAGTGAGTGGTACAACTTCGAGGCCCTGAACACGCCGCTCGACCACCCGGCGGCCGACGAACAAGACACCCTCTATTTGCGCGACGGCTTTCTTTTGCGCAGTCACACGTCTCCGGTGCAGGTGCGTACGATGCAGGCGCATGCCCCCCCGATTCGCGTACTGGCCCCGGGCTGGGTCTATCGACGTGACACCTACGACGCGACGCACACGCCGGCATTTGCCCAGATCGAGGGGCTCGTCATCGATGAGGGGGTGAGCTTCATCGACCTCAGGGCCACGCTGGCCGAGTTCGCCCGCCGGTTTTGGGGCCCCGGCACTCGGGTCCGCTTCCGTCCGTCGTTCTTTCCCTTCACGGAGCCCAGCGTCGAGGTCGACGTGAAGCGCACCCTGACGGGTCCGGACGGCGAGGAGCGCGAGACGGACTGGCTCGAGATCATGGGCGCGGGCATGGTCGATCCGGCCGTTCTTGAAGCTGCAGGTCTGGATAGTGAGCGGTACACCGGGTTTGCCTTCGGCATGGGTCCCGGGCGCATCGCGATGCTTCGCTACGGGGTCGATGACCTGCGCACCTTTTTTGACAACGACATGCGTTTTCTGGCGCGGTACCAGGACGACTGACCATGAATGCTTCTCTTCGCTGGCTCCGCGATCTGGCGCCTGACATTGATCGCTCACCGGCTGCCCTGTCAGACCGTTTGGCCGAGCTCGGGTTTCCCGTCGATGGCATCGATGCACTGGCCGACGAACTGGGCGATATCGTGGTCGCTCGGGTGGTGGAGGCTGGACAGCATCCCAACGCCGACCGCCTTTCTCTTTGCCAGGTCGATGCGGGCACTGGCGAGCTGCTCAGCGTGGTGTGCGGGGCGCCCAATGTTCGCGCGGGGGCGCTCTTTCCCTTCATTCCGGTCGGTGGGACGTTGCCGGGCGGCATGCAGATTCGCAAAGCCAAGCTGCGCGGCGAGACGAGCAATGGCATGCTGTGTTCAGCGCGTGAGCTCGGGCTCGGTACTGACCACAGCGGTCTGCTTGAGTTGCGGGGCGATTACACTCCGGGGACGCCGTTTGTCGAGATTTTCGGTCTTGGCGGCGACGCACGGCTCGATGTTGAAGTCACGTCGAACCGCGGAGATCTGCTGAGCCATGTCGGGCTTGCCCGCGAGTTGGCGGCATCAGGACAGGCGGGGGTGGCCCTGCCCGAGTTCCCGGGAGCGGCCGAGCCTCTGGCGGTGCAGTGGAAGGAAAGCGCCTCGTCGCTGACGCTTGAGGGGCTGACACTCGAGATCGATGAGCCCGAGTTGTGCTCGCGGCTGACGGGCGCCGTGATCCGCGGAGTGAAGGTCGGTCCGTCGCCCGACTGGCTTCAGGCGCACCTGAGAGCCGTGGGTGCCCGCCCGATCAACAACGTGGTCGACGCAACCAACTACGTGCTCTTCGAGTTGGGTCAGCCGACGCACGCCTACGACCTGAGCACGCTCAAAGGCGGGCGCATCGTGGCCCGCCGGGCCCACAGCGCCGAGATGATTCGTACCCTCGATGAGCAGGACCGCACGCTCGACGAAGAGATGCTGGTCATTGCTGACGACGAGCGCGCGGTCAACGTGGCCGGCATCATGGGTGACGAGCACTCATCGGTGACCGAGCAGACCACCGATGTCTTCGTGGAGTGCGCGTGGTTCGCTCCGGCCTCCATCCGCCGCACCCGCAAGCTGTTGGGTATCAGTTCTGATGCCGGCTACCGGTTCGAGCGCTGGGTCGATCCGACCGGCCAGCGTGCGGCTCTGGAGCGCGTTGTTCACCTGATCGTGACGGTGGCGGGGGGTACTGCGCATCCGGAGTTTGCCGATCTGCATGTGCAGCCGTGGCACGCGCCGACATTGGTCCTGCGTAGCGCCCGGGTCAAACACGTTCTCGGCGTGGCATTCTCCGAGCCCGAGATGCGTGGCCTGCTCGAGCCGCTCGGGTTCGTCTGCAGTGACGCGGGAGGCACAAAGGGCCTCCACGTCGAGGTGCCTGGATGGCGTGGCTATGACGTGACCCGTGAGGTTGACCTGATCGAAGAGATCGCACGACGACACGGCTATGAACGGTTCCCCGAGGCGCTCGGCGCATACCGCCCGACGCAGGTGCCGGACCACCCGCGCTTTGCCCTCGAAGACGATCTGCGACAGCTCATGGCGCGTCGGGGGTTCTTCGAGGCGCAGACGCCGGCCTTCGTCCCCGAGGCTGAGGGCGATGTCGTGCTCTCGAATCCCCTGTCGTCTGAGGAGCCAGTACTGCGTCGCACCCTGACCCCGTCGCTTCTGCGCAGGCTCGAGCGCAATCTCGCGCGTGGTGTGCGTGATGTGCGGCTGTTCGAGGTTGGCACATCGTTTCGGGCCGTCTCACCGGGCGAGCGCCCGCTGGAGCACAGCCACCTCGCCGTAGTGTTCACCGGCCGAGCGCGTCCTGCCCATTTCGCTGCCCAGGCCTCTCCACTCGATATTTGGGATGCCAAGCAGTTGATGGGCGACATCGCCGGTCGCGTCGACCCGTCGTGGACCATCGTTCCTGCGACCGGCGAAGTGGTGCACAAGGCCTTGGCGCTCCCGATCCAGCCGGGCTTTGCGCTCGTCATCAAAGACGGGGAGGGCAACGTCGCAGGGTTTGGGGGGCGCGTGGACGCCAAAGCGGTCGATGCTCCACCGTGGGCTGGGGAGATCTTTGCCCTTGAGGTGACGCTGCCCGACGAGCCCATGCCGCCCGCTGTGCCCCTGTTTGAGGGCGTGCCCTCGCATCCCGCGATGGAGCGTGACTTGGCCTTGCTGGTGCCGACGACAGTACAGGCGGGGCAGATTGAGTCCCTTGCCCGAGCTGAGGCAGGTGAGCATCTCGTCGCCGTCATTCCCTTTGATCTCTACGAAGGCAAAGGGCTTGAACCCGGTGTGCGGTCGATCGCGTGGCGGTTTCGCTTTCAGGCGCATGAGCGTACGCTGACCGATGATGAGGTGGAGCGCGCGCTGAACAATGTCGTCCGACGACTCAATGAGGAGCTCGGTGTCCGAATCCGTGCATGATCCGCAGGCGGCCCTCGAGGCGTTGCAGTCCTCGGTCCGTCGGGTGCTCGATGAGCTGGCCCGGCTGCGGCGGGAGGTGGCCGCCCGTGACCGACGCCTGAGCGAGGCCGAGGCGGTGTTGCGGCAGGTAGGCGAGGGGCAGGGTGATCCTGTCGAGATGCAACGCCAGATCGGGATTCTGCAGGCGGAGAATGCGGAGCTTCGTGCGCGCCTTCAGCAGGGCCGTGAGGGCGTCGACCGATTGCTCTCACGCGTACGCTTTCTTGAGGAGCGCAAATGACGCGGGATCGTCAGGCGGTAGGTGTCTGGATTGGCGGAGAGGAGCACATGATTCGCTCACCGGCCGATCCTGAATACACCAAGGCGTGTGCTGAGCTCGTCGACACCCGTCTCACTGAGGTGCGTGCGCTCTCGGGGTCGATTGATGGAAATCGGGCTGCCATTCTGGCCGCGCTCTCGATCGCCGACGAGCTCTTGCAGGCGCGGGCCGACATCGAACGGCTTCGCCGGGACTACGCGAAGGGTGCTCTGGACGCGGCTCAGCGTCTCGACGCCGATCTCGGGGCGTCTTAGCCGGGCGGAGTCGGCTTGCGTTCGACGCCGCAGGCTCTCTATTCTTGGCCTGTCGGTGCGGACGGCGCCCCGTCGAGACAGGGATTCGGCATCAAGTCCTGTTGGGCTTGACGCCTTGGGAATCCTTGGACCGGGCCCCGTCCCTTTTTGATTTGACGAGCCGGATCAGCGGATCCGCAGCATGGAGTACATATAGATGAGTTCCACCCTTTTCCTGCTCCTGGCCTTGCTGGGAGGAGGTGCGGTGGGTGCGCTCGTGGCCTGGTTTTGGGCCAAGAAGTTGGAGCGTGCTCGTCGTCTGCGAGACAAAGAACTCGCGCAAGATGAAGCCAGCCGCCTGCTGGCGCGTGCCAACGAAGAGGCCGAAAGCATTCGGCGCGGCGCTGAGTTGGCGGGGCGCGAAGAGGCCGGGCGCCTGCGCGATGCTTGGGAGCGCGAAGAGGCTCGTCGGCGCGAAGAGCTCGAACGCGCTGAGCGGCGCGCCGAGGAGCGGTCTGACAATCTCGATCGGCGCGCCATTCAGATCGACGAGCGTGATGCGGCCCAAGATGCGCGTTTGCGCGAGCTCGATGAGTTGCAGGCGAGACTCGAGACGCGGGAAGTCGAGGCGCAACAGGTGGTGGAAGAAACGCGCCACAGGCTGGAAGCTTTGGCCGGTCTCAGCCGCACCGAGGCGCTCAAAGAGCTGAAAGACGAGCTGCTCGATACCGCACGGGCCGAGGCTGCCAATCAGCTGCGCGGGGTTCGTGAAGAAGCTCAGCGCACAGCCGATCGTGAAGCGCGCAAGATTCTTGCGCTCTCAATTCAGCGTCTAGCGGCCGAGACCACGGCCGAGACAACGGTCTCGGTGGTGCAGTTGCCCAGCGACGAGATGAAGGGACGCATCATCGGCCGTGAGGGGCGGAATATTCGTGCCTTCGAGCAGGCGACGGGCATCGATGTGGTGATCGATGATACGCCTGAGGCGGTCGTGCTCTCGGGGTTCGATCCAGTGCGACGCGAGACGGCGCGGTTGGCCCTTGAGCGCTTGGTCGAAGACGGGCGCATTCATCCGGGTCGTATTGAGGAGATGGTCGACAAGGCGCGCGGCGAGGTTGAGCAGGGGATGGTCGATGCCGCCGAAGAGGTGCTCTACGAGCTTGGCATCCACAACGTGCACCCCGAGGTGGTGCGGGTGCTCGGACGTTTGAAGTTTCGTACCTCGTATGGGCAGAATCAGCTGCAGCATGCCCGCGAGGTCGCGTTGCTCGCCGGGACGATGGCCGCCGAACTCAAGCTCGATGTGCAGGGAGCGAAGCGCGCAGGCCTGCTGCACGACGTGGGCAAGGGGCTCACGCATGAGCAAGAGGGCACGCACGTCGAGCTCGGTTGGCGGCTGTGCAAGAAGCACGGCGAGAGTGAGTTGGTGCTCAATGCGATCAAGGCCCATCACGATGAAGAGCCTCACCACTTCGCCGAGACGTTCTTGGTGACGGCGGCAGACGCGATCAGCGGCTCGCGGCCCGGTGCGCGTCGCGAGATGTTTGAGGGCTACGTCAAGCGTCTGGAGAAGCTGGAAGAGATTGCCTTGGCCCAGCCTGGCGTGGAGCGGTGCTTCGCCATTCAAGCGGGCCGTGAGTTGCGCGTCATGGTCGAGCCTGGGGCGGTGAACGACGAAGAGATGGGGCGAATCAGCCAAACCGTGGCCCGCCGAATCGAAGACGAGTTGCAGTATCCCGGCCAGATTCGGGTGGTGGTCGTTCGCGAGACGCGCGCCATCGACTTCGCCCGCTGACGCCCCGGGAGTATCGTTAGCGGCCTGCCCACCACAGGGTCGCCCCACCAAAGCCAAGGAGAGTCGTACCGATGCCTGCCCAGCTGATCGACGGACGCGAGATCGCAGCCACGATTCGAGAAGAACTGCGGGTCCGAGTGGCGCAGCTTGCAGCTCACGGCTTGGTCCCCGGGCTCGCCACGGTTCTCGTCGGTGCTGATCCCGCGAGTCAGCTTTACGTCGGCATGAAGAATCGGGCAGCCGCCGAGGCAGGCATTCATTCACGGCAGATCACGCTCCCGCACGATACCCCAGAAGACGAACTGCTGGCCGTGGTCGAGCAACTGAACGCCGACCCTGACATTCACGGCATTCTCGTGCAGCTCCCGTTGCCCCCACAGATCGACGAGCAAAAGGTGCTTCTGTCGATCGATCCGAGCAAAGACGTCGACGGGTTTCATCCGGTCAATGTGGGGCGCCTCGCTACGGGTGCCACCGACGTACTGGCACCGTGCACACCGTGGGGCGTGATTCAGCTCTTGCTGCGCACCGGCAATGATCCTGCAGGAAAGCATGTGGTGGTGGTTGGGCGCTCGAACATCGTGGGCAGACCCATGGCTTCGCTGCTGCTCCGTCGGGGAGCCGGGGGTGATGCCACGGTAACAGTAGCCCATTCGCGTACGCCCGATCTGGGCGCCATCACCCGTCAGGCCGACATCCTAATTGTGGCGATCGGGCGCCCCGATACCATCACGGCTGACATGGTGCAGCCCGGGGCTGTGGTCATCGATGTAGGGACGAATCGGGTCGAAGCTCCCGAGACCGAGCGGGGGTACCGCGTGACGGGCGATGTTTCGTTTGATGAGGTGCGCGAAGTCGCTTCATGGATCACTCCGGTGCCGGGCGGTGTCGGCCCCATGACGATTGCGATGCTTCTGTCCAACACGGTCCAGGCGGCCGAGGCGCTGCACGGCGAGCGTTCCGAGCGGAGTTCATGACCCTAGACCTTTTCCAAGAGGCCGAGGCCGAAGCCGAGGCCGCATGGACGGTCAGCCAGCTGAATCGAGCCGTGCGGGGCAAGCTGGAAGAGGGCTTTGGCACCATCTGGCTGACCGGAGAGGTAGCCAACTGGAAGCGCCATGCGTCGGGCCACCGATATTTCTCGTTGCGTGATGCCGAGGCGCAGGTGTCATGCGCGATGTGGCGTGCCGCGGCGTCTCGATTGCCCATTGACCCGAGTGACGGCGCGCAGGTCGTGGTGCGGGCGAGGGTCACGCTCTTTGAGCCTCGCGGGCAGTATCAGCTGACGGTCGAACAACTCGATACCGTGGGCGACGAGGGGCTTTTCCGAAAGGCCTTCGACGCGCTGAAGACGCGGCTTGATGCCGAGGGTCTCACCGATGTGGGCCGCAAGCGCGCGATCCCGCGCATGCCTGAGACGGTGGGTGTAGTGACGTCAACGTCGGGGGCGGCTCTGCGCGATATTCTCACGGTGATGCAGCGTCGTGCGCCGTGGACCCGCGTATTGGTGATGAATGCGCGTGTGCAGGGCGAGGGTGCCGGCGCTGATGTGGCTCGTGCGATTCGCGCCCTCGGCGCCGTACCCGGGCTCGACACGCTGATCGTCGCGCGGGGTGGGGGATCGATCGAAGATCTCTGGGCCTTCAACGAAGAGGTGGTGGCCAGGGCAATCGGTGAGTGCCCGGTACCCGTAATCTCGGGCGTGGGCCATGAGACCGACGTGACCATTGCCGATTACGTGGCTGATCTGCGCGCACCTACTCCGTCTGCGGCGGCAGAAAAGGCGGTTCCCGATGGAGCCGCTGCGCGCGCGTGGGTTCGCGAGAGTCAGCTGCGCATGCGAACGTCCCTGCGTGCCATGACGCAGCAGCGGACGGCCTTGGTGCAGCGAGGGTTGCCGCGCCTTCGACGCGGGCTCGTTTCACGCCTTGAATTGTCCCAAAATCGAGTCTCGCATGGGGGGGTTCGCTTGGGAGAGCGCATGCGACACCTGCTGGGCCGTCGCGAGCGGGAGCTGGACCTGCTGCCGAGGCTCGCGCGCGCGCTCACGTTGCAGATGGAGCGCCGTCGTGATGCCGTTCGTGCGATCTCAGGCCGCCTGCATGCACTTTCGCCCCTCGCGACCCTTGAGCGCGGATACGCGATCGCGCTCACTGACGAACGTCGTTTGGTGCGCCGGGTTTCCGACCTTTCGGCCGGACAGTTATTCTCTCTTCGGCTGACCGACGGCGAGCTTCCGTGCGTGGTCCGGTCGCCTTCTGATGACCCTGTCGCCAGTACCGCCGATGCCTGACAAGAACCCTGAAGCCCCGACCCTTGAGGCCCGTATCCGCCGGCTCGAAGAGATCCTCGGCGCCCTCGAAGGCGATGGGGTCGAGCTCGAGCAGGCGCTCGCACTCTTTGAAGAGGGCGTGACGCATGTACGGGCTGCTGAAGAGACCCTGTCGGCTACCCAGCTCCGCGTTGAAGAGCTGCTGGGAGGTGACTTCGATGGCCCGGCGGGCGACCCTCGAGGTGACGCGTGACGGCATCGGCGTCGTTTGACCTTTCGGCTGCGCTCGACAAACACACGCGCAATATCGCCCGCGCACTCAGCGCCCAGGTGGAGCGGTATCGTGGCCAGCTGCCGGCCGGGGTCGCCGCCGCATTTGAGCACGGCGTGTTGTCGGGGGGCAAGCGTCTGCGCCCCATCCTCTGCATCGAAGCCTATGGTGCGGCAGGCGGACGCCTCGAGCTTGACTCGACTGCGCTCTTGCGGCTGGCCTCGAGCCTGGAGCTCGTGCATGCCTATTCACTCATGCACGACGATTTGCCCTGCATGGATGATGCGGAGCTGCGGCGTGGGGCCCCGACGACCCATACGGTGCATGGTGAGGCCGCAACGGTGCGGGCTGGGGTCGCCTTAATTCCTCTCGCCGCGCTGGAGGCGCTCGAAGCAGCGCGTGCACTAGGCTGCACAGAGGCGCAGGCTCGCGCGGTGTCTGGCGCGCTCATGCGGGCTGCGGGCCCCGGTGGCATGGTGGGCGGCCAGGGACTCGACTTGCTTGGTGAGGGGCAGGCGCTCGACGCGCCCCGCCTGACCGAGCTCCACAGGCACAAGACCGGCGCGCTTTTGCGTGCGGCAGTGACGATGGGCGCCACGGCGGCTGGGGCTGGCCCGACGCTTGTGAGTGCCTTCGAGGCCTATGGCGATGCCATCGGCCTCGCCTTTCAGATTGCCGATGATGTACTTGATGCCACGGCGAGCGCCGAATTGCTTGGCAAGCGCCCGAGTGATGCGGAGCTCGGCAAGTCGACCTACGTGTCACTCTACGGTGTTGATGAGGCGCGGCGGTTGGCGCACGCCGAGGTTGCGCGTGCGTGTGCGGCCCTCGAAAGCGCCGGTGTGCCTCGTGGCGCGTTGCATGCGCTTGCCAGCTACATCGTGGTCCGTGAATTCTGACGCGGTAAAGCTGCTCTCGCGGATCGCACTGCCGACGCGGGGGTACTTCGCCGTTCAACCCGGGCCCGCCCGGGGTTCTTATGTTCGATCCCAGGAGTGATTCGGTGTCTCTTCTCGATCAGATCAAGTTTCCACCTGACCTTCGCACCCTGTCGCGCGACCAGTTGCAACAGGTGGCCAATGAGGCGCGGGAGCGGCACATCGATGTCGTCGCGCAGAAGGGTGGCCACTTCGGGGCGTCTCTTGGGGTCGTCGAGCTGACCGTCGCTCTGCACTGGGTCTACAACACCCCCCGCGACGTGTTGGTCTGGGATACGGGGCATCAGGCCTATATTCACAAGATTCTGACGGGCCGCAGCGAGCAGTTACCGAGCATTCGCACGCGGCACGGGCTCGCCCCGTTCCTGCGTCGTGACGAGTCGGAATATGACGCTTTCGGTGCCGGGCACGCGGCAACGGCCATCTCTGCGGCGTGGGGCATGGCGGTGGGTCGTGATCTGCGGGGTGAAGACTTCAATGTCGTCGGGATCATCGGCGACGGGTCGATGGGCTGTGGTCTCGCGTACGAAGCGCTGAACAACGCCGGCCATACGGAGCGCGATTTCACGGTCGTTCTCAACGACAACGACATGTCGATCGCGCCCGCGGTCGGTGCGCTCAACAAGTATTTGACGTCGGTCGTGACCAATCCGGCCTATAACCGGGTGCGCGATCTGGTGAAAGACGTGCTACAACGCGCCCCGCGCAGCCTCGGGCAGGTGATGGAAGAGGTCGCGGGCAAGCTCGAAGACGGTGTGACGCACCTCTTCACGCCCGGCATGCTCTTCGAGGCCCTCGGCTTTCGCTACGTGGGCCCGGTCGACGGTCATGACATGGATGCCTTGGTCGACACCTTTTCCAAGGTGAAGAAGATGCGTGGGCCCATTCTGGTTCACGTGCTTACGCAGAAGGGCAAAGGATTCCATCTCGCCGAAGAAGACCCTTGGACATGGCACGCCGCCTCACCCTTTGACAAGATCAGTGGCTCGGCCACCAAGAAGAAGGCGGCCGGCCTGCCTCGATACCAGAAGGTCTTCGGGCAAGGACTGGTTGATCTTGCGTCAGAAAACGATCGGGTCGTCGCCATCACGGCGGCCATGCCCGATGGTACGTCGACCGACCTTTTTGCGAAGGTTCACCCGGACCGGTAT
The DNA here is from genome assembly GCA_964453545.1 of uncultured Gemmatimonadaceae bacterium. GTDB lineage: Bacteria > Gemmatimonadota > Gemmatimonadetes > Longimicrobiales > Gaopeijiaceae > Gaopeijia. The sequence goes on along the minus strand of CAYVPD010000015.1, from coordinate 5,323 downwards.
TTCGACGTGGGCATCGCCGAGGGACACGGGGTGACCTTTGCTGCGGGCTTGGCCACGCAGGGCATTCGCCCCGTCGTCGCCATCTACAGCACGTTTCTGCAGCGCGGTTTTGACAACATCGTGCATGATGTGGCGCTTCAAGACCTGCCTGTAGTGTTTGGCATGGATCGCGCGGGAATCGCAGGCGAAGACGGGCCCACGCATCACGGTGCCTTTGACATCTCCTATATGCTGACGATCCCGAACATGACGGTGACGGCCGGCAAAGACGGCGCCGAGACGCTCGGGCTGCTGCGCGCGGGTGTCGACCATCTGTCGGGCCCGTTCTGCCTGCGCTGGCCGCGTGCCGAGGTGCCGGCTGAGGTGCCGCCGATGGCCGAGATTGCGGCCGTGCCCTACGGCACCTGGGAGGTGCTGGAGCAGGGGAAAGATCTTGCGATTCTCGCGGTAGGGACCATGGTCGGCCCGGCGCTTGAGGCAGCGCGGCGTCTGCGTGCGGCCGGTGTCGAGTTGACCGTAGTCAATTGCCGGTACCTCAAGCCCTACGATCGCGACGTGTTTGCGCGGGTTGTGGCCCAGCATTCCGCGATTCTTACGGTTGAAGAGGGTGCAGTGACCAACGGCTTCGGGGCGTTCATGGCTCGTGAGATTGCGCTGGAGGCGCCCGATCGCGCAATCCGCGTACAGACGCTGGGCATACCCGACAGCTTCATCGAACATGGCGGGCGCGACGAGCTTCTCGCTGAGATGGGTCTCGACGCTGACGGTATCGAGCGGGCCGCGCTGGTGATGAAAGGTGCCGAGTTGACGGTGCATCCGTCGCGCGAAACGGCCTGACAGCCGGGTTTCGGTCCAAACATGGAGCGGCCGCAGTCTCTGGGCGTCGTCGTTCGAGCGGGTACGCCCGACATCGGCGCTGTGCTCGCCCGACTGGCCACCGCCTGCGTCGCCCTCGGGATTCGGTTTGACGTAGACAGTTCGGTGCCCGGGTTGCTGCTCAGCGAGCTGTCGGGCGTGGGGCGTCTCGATGTGGCAGCGCGGCCGCCCGATCTCATGCTTTCTCTGGGTGGAGACGGCACCCTGCTGCGTGCGGCGCGTCTGGTGCTGGATCGCGAGATCCCTCTGTTGGGCATCAACCTGGGGAATCTTGGGTTTCTGACCTCGGTGGGGGCTCGAGATCTCGAGGGTGCACTGGATCGGGTGATGGCGGGCGATTTCGTGCTGGAACGCCGCTTCACGTTGCGTTGCGATGTGCTCGGGGCCGACGGCCTCGCCAGGGAAGGCGCCCACGCGCTCAATGATGTCGTGGTTCACAAGGCCGGGGCTGCCCGGGTCGTGCGTCTCGGGGTCGAGATTGAGACCGAAGGTCAGGCGCCTGATGAAATCGGCAGCTTCTCGGGCGACGGACTCATCGTCGCCACTCCCACCGGTTCGACAGCGTACAATCTGTCGGCGGGAGGGCCGATTGTGGCGCCCACCATGGAGTGCCTCACGGTGACGCCGATTTGCCCCTTCACACTCGCGATGCGCCCCCTCGTGGTAAGTTCACGTTCGACGGTGACCGTGCGCCCGTTGGATGGGCACGCCGATCTCGTCGTCACCCTTGACGGTCACGATGCTCAGTCGCTCCCGCCGGGAGCCGCAGTGCGGGTGCAGCGGGGTGAGAACCCGCTTCGATTGATTCGATTCTCCGACCAGTCGTTCTTCGGTACGCTCCGGCGGAAGCTGAAGTGGGCATCGAAGCCCGAGGCCCCAGAGGGTTGGTGATGGGTTCGTGCCGGGGGCGGTCACATGGTTTGGCCAGTTTGAGTATTGAGTCGCCCATGCTCTACCGCATAGCTTCGTTCTGATGCTCATCGAACTACGGATCCGGGACTTCGCGGTCATCGATGACTTGCGCCTCGAGTTGGGCCCAGGGCTCAATGCCCTGACGGGCGAAACGGGGGCTGGCAAGTCGATCATCGTTGGAGCGCTTTCGCTGCTGCTAGGAGAACGTGCGTCGACCGAAGACGTGCGCGCCGGGGCGGAGCGTGCAACGGTTGAAGCGGTGTTCGAGACCACCGGGCGTGAAGACCTGCAGGCATGGCTCGATGGCCATGGCGTGCCCGGGAACGACGATTTTCTGATCCTGCGCCGGGAGGTTCAGGCGAAGGGCCGCAGCCGGGCATGGATCAACGGGTCGGCCGTGACGGCGGGCGCCCTCGCGGAACTGGGCGCGGCTCTGGTCGATCTGCATGGCCAACACGAACACCAGACGCTGCTCCGTCGTGACGCTCAGCGTGATATCGTCGATGCGTGGGCGGGAACGGCCGGTGAGGCGGCGACGGTGCGCCGCATGTATACCGTCTGGCGAGAGCGGGTCGAGGCGCTGGCAGCGCGGGAGGCCCGGCACGCAGAATTGGCAGCCCAAGAAGACTTTTTGCGGTTCCAGCTGGACGAGATCGCCGCCGCCGACGTCTCACCCGATGAAGAACCGGAGCTGTCGGCTCGCGCCCGGCGCCTGGAGTACGCGCGTGAGCTGGGCGAGGGCGCTCACGGTCTGCACGACGCCCTGTACGCCGGAGACGAGGCCCTGGCCGATCGGGTAGCCGAGATTCTGGGTTCGCTCCGAGGTCTGGCGAGGCTTGATGAGACTCTGTCCGAGACGACGACACTGGTCGAGTCGGCATATCACCAGCTAGTTGAGGCCGGCCGGGCCATCGGCGCCTATGCAGCTGGCGTGGAGCACGACCCACGCGCCCTCCACGAGGTCCAGCAGCGTCAGGAACAGCTCTTTCGCCTCAAGCGCAAGTATGGGCCCGAGCTCTCTGATGTGGTCGAAACGTGGCATCGCCTGTCGGCTGAGTTCGCCAACCTTGAGGCGGCAGATCACGATCTGAGTAGTCTTCACCAAAGGGTCGCCGAGGCGCGAGCGGAGCTTGAGCAGGCCGCGCGCCTGCTCTCGGAACAGCGACTTGAGGCTGCCACGCGCCTCGCATCAGCGGTCGAGGCGACCTTGCCAAGCTTGGGTATGCCCTCGGCGGTTTTTCAATGCCATGTGCTGCCTCGTGACGAACTCGGGCCTGGTGGAGCTGAAGACATTGAGTTCCGCATCTCCGTCAATCCCGGGTTCGAACCCCGGCCGCTCAATCAGGTGAGTTCGGGCGGTGAGCTCTCCCGTGTGATGCTGGCACTCAAAGCTCTCTTGGCGCAGGTCGATCGCGTGCCGACCCTGATCTTTGACGAGATCGATGCGGGTATCGGTGGGGTGGTCGCGTCGGGTGTCGCGCGAGAGCTCGTGCGGGTGGCTCGACATCATCAGGTCTTTGTCATCACGCACTTGCCCCAACTCGCTTCTCGAGCCAACACTCACCTTCAGGTCGAGAAGCTACTGGTCGACGGTCGCACGGCCACGCGAGTTGTGCGACTCGACGCAGACGCGAGAGTCCGCGAGGTGGCGCGCATGCTGGGAGGGGATCCCGATTCGGCGGCTTCGCTTCAGCACGCCGAGGAACTGCTGAGCGCCAGCTGACGCTCGTGGGCAGTGGGGCCCCGGTCAGTCGCCCCAGAGCCGACGGACAAGACGAAGCCCGAGGGCAATTCGCGTATAATCCGGGCGTAGAGTATGCCCGGGTCCCGACGTCCGCCCGATCTGAAGCCACGCCTCGAACCCGCGCCCCGGAGCGCCAGAGAGCTCTGTCGAACGGTAGGTGAGCGTAGCTCCAACGTCCGACTGAGTCCACTCTAGGCCTTCCGTCCGGCCCAGAGTCGGCAAGAAAGCGGGGAGTTCAGCCCCGTCTTGAGTTGCGAGGCTCGCCGCGCCTCGGCGGTAGTGCCGCCAGTAGCCTCCGACCGAGAGGGCAGGGGCCACGCGAAGCGCGGGCTCAAGCGTGAACTCGAACTCGTCTCCTGGATCGATCTCGAGGCGCGTTGCTGGAGTGCTCAGCAGGAGAGCTGCAGGGCTCGCGGCCCGCATGTCAAACGTCCCGGGTTGCTGCCGGTTGATGCGCACCTGCCCCCGGAGCGCCACCCGTGAGAAGGTCAACGCGGTCCACACGCCTCCTTCAATGTCCAACTGACCCTGCGAAAACCCGTCTTCGCCCAAGAGGTCAAGCGAGTCGGGCGCCGCGCCCGTGGGAAGGCGCACGCCGCCCATCAGAGCGACGCGCAGATGCCCTGAGGCTCCCTGAGCTGAGTCGCCCGCAAACGCGAAATCAAGCACGCGCACAGAGGCTCTTAGCGCCAGGTCACCAGGCCGCCACACCGACTTCACAGCGTTGAGTGGTCCTCCTGCAAGCACGCCCCCAGGGCCCTGAAGGTCCGAGAGAACGGCCGCAGACAGAGGTGCCGTCCCAAGCGGGGGCTGTGCTCCCAGAGGACTAAGCCCCAGCTGGGTCAATTCAGCGTCTACGTTGGCTGACCATGCGGCAAGCTCGGCTCCGGCGGCAGTGCCGACGGCAGGGAAGAATGCCGACGACGCGTACGCCGCCTGAAAGAGCCCGGCAGCCTGCAGCAAGCCCTGGGCTGTCTGGGTAGCATCGTTGCAGGTCGGGGCCCCTGGGGTCGTGCCGCACAGTTCAGCCGCCAACGCCGCGGCCTGTTCAGCCCGCTCGCCGAGTCGGCTGAGAAATCCGCGTACATCGTCAGGCCGTTCGAGCAGTGGGTTCACGCCCAGGGAGGCCAAGTCGGAATCGATGTCCGCCTCTCCGAACAGGCGTGTCTGCACGAAAGGCAGCTCGGCCGCGAGGGTGAGCCAATCAAGGGCTCCGATCTCGAATCCCAATGGCAGCGTGCGGTGCACCCTCTCCACGAACGAACTCTGTAGGCCCAGGCGCACAGCATTGGGCCCCGCGGTGTTGACGAGCGCACTGAGCGCTTCAGCAAGACCCTCGAGGCCCGGCGCGAGCACCTCTTGAGAGAACCCGGTCCGAGATTCGTCTTCAACGCTGCGCGTGCGCCACGCGTCATAGCGAAGCGTGGTGCTCAGGCGCACATCACCTTGCCCCAGGACGGGGTCGGGCAGCGTCTGCGCCGCGACATTGCCGGTGGTTAGGGCAACGCAAAACGCGAGCGTAGACAGCAGAAAGACGTTGAGGCGCACAGGCATCGACAGGAAGCTGAGGCGGGCAGGAATTGATGCGAAGCAATGAGGCCCAAAAAGGTAAGCGAAAGCACCTCAGATGTCTTGACACCTCTAGGGCCTATATCTAAACTCCGAGCCACAAAACACGCGGGAATAGCTCAGTTGGTAGAGCACCACCTTGCCAAGGTGGGGGTCGCCGGTTCGAGTCCGGTTTCCCGCTCTCTGCAGAGGGAGGCGACGCGCACGCGCCGAGCCTCCCTT